>CBDUXJ010000134.1:0-7100 GCA_965371165.1 uncultured Syntrophobacterales bacterium
CAAACAAAGAAAATATTTAACAGGGTAAATCACTGCAGCGTACTTCTATGTACGCTTCATTTCTCAGGATTTGCGCGCCTTACATCTGGATCTTTTTTCTTTGCCGTCTGATTTCAACTTTTCACAATGACATCAAGATTGCCGACAGCCGGGAAGGGTTCAATTCCTCATTGCACTCAGGAGAAACACCTCCATCTCCTCCGCCGTCAGGATTCCCGGGGGAATGAGGTGGCCCATTTGTTTAAGGAGGAAGGATAGTTCGGCAGCCGGGGGAAGGCAGTATCCCTTTTCGATCAAACTACTCCGAAGGGGGGAAATCTCAGTGGGGATATATTTGGTAGTTAACTCCCCATTCTCCAAAATGAGAATGAGATGAGCATAGCTGGCCTCCTCTACGGAGGTGGTGAAGTGGATGACGGCCATCTTCCTTGTAACATTCAGCTCCGACAAAATGGACCTGAATCGGCCTCTCCAACGGGGATTAAGGAGGGAAGTAGCCTCGTCCAGGAGGAGGTAATTCGGTTCCAAGGCCAGGACTGCAGCAATGGCTACCCTTTGCTGTTGGCATTTGGAGAGGAAGTGTAGGGGAGAGCTGAGGAAGTACTCCATTCCAACCAAACCCAGATATTCCGTTATCCTCTTTCGTATCATCTCCCTTCCCACCCCGATACATTCCAGGCCAAAGGCTATCTCCTCCTCTACTATGGGGAAAAGTAGTTGGTCATCGGGGTTGGAAAAAATCAGCCCGACATTAGCCCCTCCCTCACCCGGATAGATTGGTTGCCCATCGACTAAAATTTCCCCCGATGAGACATGGAGCAAGCCTTTGATCAATTTGGCCAACGTGGTCTTACCCGCCGCATTTCTCCCCAGGATGGCGATATATTCCCCCCTTTCAACCATGAGGTCGACGCCATTTATAAGCAAAGAGCCACTTCTTTTTTTATCGCTATAATTAAAACCAACGTTTCTTAATTCAAGCATCGTTTTGATATTCGAGGGATGAAAAGTGCTAAGGGTCAACGGTGCCCTCTCCCTGGGAGAACCCGAGATCACTTCGTCTCTTTCCCTTCCCCAGGATCTTTTTCCCTCGATATTTTTTTCCCTCTTTCTCCCTTCGGAGAGGATTTCTTGCTCGGTTTTTTCTTTTTGGAAACCGATTTTGCTGTGGAAGCTTTCTCCTTTGTCTTCGTCTTTCCCTTATCGGTGGAAGATGCTTTGGTGGTCAACTCGATCACACTTAAAAGAGCCCCGTCCCCAGGGCGATGACCCGCTTTGAAGATTCGTGTATACCCCCCCTGTCGGTCTTGAAAGCGAGGAGCAATATCTTCGAAGAGTTTCTTAACAATTTTCCTGTCTTTGATAACAGCCAGGGCATTCCTCCTTGCATGGAGGCTGCCTTGTTTTCCAAGGGTAACCATTTTTTCGGCGAATTTTTGAAGTTCCTTTGCCTTAGCATCGGTAGTCTCTATCCTTTCATCGCCGAAAAACGAGGTTACCATATTCCTCAGCATGGATATCCTGTGGGGAGAGTCACGGCCGAGCTTTCTCCCCGCTTTTCTATGTCGCATGAGGGGATATCTCCTTATCCTTCCGGCGTTGTCGACGCCTCTTCGGCCTCTCCCTCGGGTTGAGCGGGGAAATCTTCCAATTTCATGCCTAAACCGAGACCCATTTCCGCCAGTATCTCCTTGATCTCGTTGAGGGATTTCCTCCCGAAGTTCTTTGTCGCCAGAATATCCGATTCCGTCTTTTGGACGAGTTCTCCGATCAATTTAATGTCCGCATGTTTGAGGCAATTGGCAGACCTGACCGAAAGCTCTAATTCATCCACGCTCTTGAAAAGGTTCTCGTTTAACTTCTCCTGTTCATCCTCTATTTCCTCCTCATCCATCTCGTCCTCTTCCGCGAAGTTGATCAATATACTGAGCTGGTCCTTCAATATCTTGGAGGCATAGGCAACGGCATCTTCCGGGCGCAGACATCCGTTGGTCCACACCTCCATGGTTAACTTATCGTAATCGGTGACCTGCCCTACACGAGCATTGGTAACCGTATAATTTACCTTGGTAATAGGTGAAAATATGGCATCGATGGGGATAGTGCCAATTGGCTGGCCCTCCTCTTTGTTCTTCTCAGCGGGCACATACCCCTTTCCCCGTTTAACCACCATCTCCATATTCAACTTTCCATCAGGGGACAATGTAGCGATGGGATGATCTGGGTTCATGATCTCGATTGTGTCATCGATGATAATATCACCTGCCCTGACCACCCCTTTTCCTTCCGCTTCAATTCGTATGGTCTTCGGGCCATCGGCGTGTAGTTTAATCTTCACCTCTTTCAGGTTAAGGATAATATTTGTAACATCCTCCGTGACACCAGGAATACTGGTGAATTCATGGAGTATGCCATCTATTTTTACCGAGGTGATGGCGGCCCCTTGAAGAGATGACAGCAAGATTCGCCTAAGGGAGTTGCCTATGGTAATGCCAAACCCACGCTCAAAGGGTTCAGCGTAAAATTTCCCATAAAACGGGGTCAGGGTTTCCTTTTCGACCTCCAACCTCTTAGGCTTTATGAGCTGCTTCCAATTCCTCTGCATAATTTCCCCCTCGAATAGAGGCTACGGGAAAAGCCAATAGCGATCTTTACCCCATGAGATGGAAGGTAATAATGGCTCCCCGATTCCGCCATAAACTTCTTATTTCGAATAGAGCTCGACGATGAGCTGCTCCTGAATGGGCATCGTCAGATCTTCTCTCGAGGGAAGGCCCTTCACCGTTCCCCGTAGATTGGCCTTATCCAATTCGAGCCACTGGGGGACTCCCCGTCGAGCGACGGACTCAAGGGCCTCCGATACTCTGGAGATATTTTTGCTCTTATCCCTTAACCGAATCACATCTCCGGGTTTAATGAGATATGACGGTATATTCACCTTCTTATCGTTGACCAGGAAGTGGGAATGCCTCACCAGTTGCCTGGCCTCATTCCTGGAGTTGGCAAAACCGAGGCGGTAAATGATACTATCCAGCCGTCTTTCCAAAAAGATTAGCAAGTTTTCGCCCGTAATCCCCTTTTTTCGTTCCGCCTTCTTGAAATAATTGCGGAATTGTTGCTCCAAAACTCCATAAATCCTTTTAACCTTCTGTTTTTCCCTGAGCTGACTTCCATATTGCGAAAAATCACGCCTCGACTTTCCGTGCTGCCCAGGGGCATAGGGCTTCCTGTCGATGGCACACTTATCGGAATAACACCGATCCCCCTTGAGAAAGAGCTTGAGGTTTTCCCTCCGACAGAGCCTACATTTCGAGTCTATATATCGAGCCAAGATATACCTCCTTAAACCCTTCTTCTCTTGGGAGGTCGACAACCATTGTGGGGAATTGGGGTGACATCCTTAATGAGGTTGACCTTAAATCCAGCTGCTTGAAGCGACCTCAACGCGGCCTCCCTGCCCCCTCCAGGCCCCTTTACATACACATCGATACTCCGCATACCGTGTTCCATTGCCTTCTTAGCGGCATCTCCGGCGGCCAATTGGGCCGCGAAGGGGGTGCTTTTCCTCGACCCCTTGAAACCCTGGGTCCCTGCGCTGGCCCATGAGATAACATTCCCGTCGGGATCGGTTATGGTCACAATGGTGTTGTTAAAGGTTGCCTGAATATGGGCAATACCGTTTGGGACATTCTTTTTAACCCTCTTTCTCTTCGTTCCCTTACCCTTAGCTTTCGCCATAAATCCTCCTACCTTTTCCTCTTACTCATTACTGACCTTCGGGGTCCCTTCCGAGTTCGGGCATTGGTGTGGGTCCTCTGTCCTCGAACGGGAAGGGACTTTCGGTGACGAAGACCCTTGTAGGAGCCGATATCCATCAACCTCTTGATATTCATGGCCACCTCTCGCCTGAGGTCACCTTCTACTTTATATTGCCGGTCAATGGCTTCCCTGATCTTGACGACTTCAGATTCGGCGAGATGGCTCACTTTTGTATCCATATTCACCTGGGTTTCCTCCAGGATTTTACGCGATACAGACCTGCCAATGCCGTAGATATAGGTCAATGCAATTTCGATCCGTTTACCCCTTGGCAGATCTACGCCCGCTATCCGTGCCAATTCCGTTCCCTCCTTTAGCCTTGCCTCTGTTTGTGCTTTGGATTATCGCAGATAACTCTCACAACGCCCTTACGCTTCAAAATTTTACATTTATCACAGATCTTTTTGACCGAAGCCTTTACCTTCATCTCCTGAGCCAACTCCTCATTTCGCCCTATAGATGATCCTTCCCCTGGATAAGTCGTACGGGGAGAGTTCTACAGTCACCCTATCCCCCGGAAGGATCTTGATGAAATGCATTCGCATCTTCCCGGAAATATGGGCCAGGACTTTATGCCCATTTTCCAGTTCCACCCTAAACATGGCATTGGGAAGGGTTTCTGAAACCGTACCTTCAACTTGGATTCCTTCCTCTTTTGGCATAAGTCTCCCTATCTTCGATGGCTCCCAGAATTCGATGAAAAATATCGTCCATATTACCTACCCCGTTTATGGATCTTACTAACCCCCGAGAGGCGTAGTATTGAATCACCGGTCTGGTTTGATGGGAGTAAACTTCAAGTCTGGATCGGATAGTTTCCTCCTTGTCGTCATCCCTTTGATAAAGGGAACCCCCACATATATCGCAAATTCCCTCTTTCTTGGGTGGGTTGGAGAAAAGATGATACATGGCGCCGCATCTACTACACGTCCTCCTCCCCTTCAACCGTCTTATCAGTTCTTTAGCTTCAATCTCGATATTGATCACATAATCAATGGCCAATCCCTTTTTCTTCAGCATCCTTTCTAATACATCGGCCTGGGCAACGGTTCTGGGAAAACCGTCCAGAAGGAATCCCTTCCCGCAATCCCGTTGCATGAGCCGATCTTCAATGATCCTGATAACCAATTCATCGGGAACGAGTCCTCCCCTACCCATATAGGCCTTGACCTCTAGACCCAGAGCCGCCCCATTTCTCACTGCTTCCCTGAGGATATCCCCCGTGGATATTTGTGGAATATGGTACTTCTCCGCAATAAGCTTCCCTTGGGTTCCCTTGCCCGACCCAGGAGGACCTATTATAATCACATTCATGGAGCTCAACTCTTCCCCTATGCACGACGCCTAGCCCTCAATCTTCCTTTCCTCATCAATCCCTCATATTGTCGCGTCAGTAGATGGGATTCGATCTGTTGTACCGTATCAAGGGCAACTCCCACTACAATGAGCAAGGCCGTTCCCCCAAAATAGAAGGGAACGTTGAATCTCCGAATCAAAAGGGTTGGAAGAACACAAACCGCCGAAACATACAGGGCTCCACCTAAGGTGATCCGGGAAAGTATTCGGTCTATATGTTCCGCCGTCTTTTTCCCGGGCCGAATCCCCGGTATATATCCCCCGAACTTCTTCATGTTTTCAGCAACGTCATCGGGATTGAAGACGATAGCAGTATAAAAGTAGCAGAAGAAGATGATAAAGGCCACATAGAGGACGTTGTACAAAATAGTCCCGCCGCCTAAACTATCGAGGACGTTCTTTAGCCAGGGGTAAGCCTCCATCCACGCCTTGGGCATGAACTGAGTAATGGTCAAGGGAAACATCAATATGGACGAGGCGAAGATGGCGGGAATAACCCCCGCGGTATTGATCTTTAAGGGAAGATGAGTGCTTTGCCCCCCGTAAACCTTCCGTCCTACGATCCGTTTTGCATATTGAACGGGCAATCGCCTCTGACCCGTTTCCATGAAAATGATAAACCCCACTACCACGACCATGAAGACAAGGATGACCAGCATTAAAAAGATTTGTAGCTCCCCCGTCCTCATCAGCCGAATGGTATTGCCGAAGGCACCGGGCAGTCTCGCCACAATTCCCGCAAAAATGATAAGGGAAATCCCGTTGCCGATTCCCCTTTCCGTAATCTGCTCCCCCAGCCACATGATGAATGCGGTTCCCGCCGTGAGGGTAATCATCGTCATTGGGATGAATGTCCAACTGGTTTCAGTAACCACGGGTGTTCCCGCGGCTTCCATCTGCCTTAGACCAATTGCTATCCCGAAGCTCTGAATGAGGCTCAAAAACACCGTTCCGTAACGGGTATATTGGACGATCTTCTTTCTTCCCGACTCCCCCTCTTTTTTCAACCGGTCAA
The DNA here is from genome assembly GCA_965371165.1 of uncultured Syntrophobacterales bacterium. Lineage (GTDB taxonomy): Bacteria > Desulfobacterota > BSN033 > WVXP01. Next base: position 6,191 of record CBDUXJ010000134.1, read on the forward strand.
TATAAGGAATAACCACGGACAAAAGTTCCATGATGATGGAAGCGCTGATATAGGGCATAATCCCCAGGGCAAAGACCGAAAACTTTTCCAACGCCCCTCCAGTGAACATGTCGAATAGGCCAAAAAGGGTTCCCCTCGCTTGGGCGAAGAAGGAGGACAGGGCATCGCTGTTGATCCCAGGCGTGGGAACATGGACCCCTATCCGATAAACGGCTAAGAGCAGAAAGGTGATAACGATGCGCCTCTTGAGCTCGGGAATCTTGAAAATATTCGAAAAAGTACCGATCAATTTACAGGACCTCTATCTTTCCCTCAACTGCCACTATCTTCTCGGCAGCTCCTTTGCTCACCCGATGGACACGTAAGGTGAGGGGAACGGTGACCTTCCCTTTTCCCAATATCTTGACCCCATCATGGACCTTTTTGACCAAACCGGCCTTCTGCAGAGTCTCAACGTCGACGATGCTGTTGGCTTCGAAACGGTTCAAATCCCTTACATTCACCAAGGCGAATTTTTTCTTAAAGATGTTGGTAAACCCCCTTTTGGGTATACGTCGTTGCAAGGGCATCTGCCCCCCCTCGAAACCGGGAGGGATCCCCCCCCCCGACCTGGATCTCTGTCCCTTCGTCCCCCGACAGGCGGTCTTGCCATGACCCGAACCGATCCCTCGCCCAACCCTCTTTCCCTTCCTCTTGGAGCCCTTAGGGGGCTTCAACTTTTCCAGCCTCATTCTCCAATGATCTCCACCAAATGGGAAACTTTCTCGATCATCCCCCGGATTTCCCGCGTATCCTTCAGGGTGACCATTTTGTTCAATCTATTGAGGTTGAGCCCCTTGAGGACCCTCCTCTGTCTTAAGGGTTTGCCGATTCCGCTTTTGATCAGCCTTACGTTAAGGGTTTTGGAAGA
>CBDUXJ010000135.1:0-7077 GCA_965371165.1 uncultured Syntrophobacterales bacterium
CTTCTATCCTCTAAAATCCTCTGTCTAAATCTGCGGCTAGATTGGCTGATCGCAGATTCCTCCATCCCATAATAGACCCCAATTTCTTTGAGTGAAAATCCACTACGCCGATGACTCACATAGATGCAAAACCTCTTGTAAAGAGGATGATCTCTTCTAATTACCGACTCAATGGCTCGCTCAATCTGCTCCAATGATGGCCGTGTTATAAGATCCCTCAGGGCCGGTATGTTGCGCGCATCTCCATCCCTTATATCAACCAATTTCTCTTTCGCCCTTCTGATAAACTCCGAGCCCCCTAGAAAGGTCGATGCAAAAACCTCTTTGAGCGGATTCTTGGGCTCTTTTTTCAGGCCGTCCTCCACGAATCTCCGGTAACTCTCTCGGGCTGAGACTCCATCTTTCCCAAAATATCCAAGGATAAATTCGGTTGTAACCCAAGAAGGTTTCTCTTTTAAGCCGATGTAAAAAGGATAGCTCGCCCAGGGATATTGTGCTGGCGTCTCAACCAGACCTGCCCGGACTGGATTGAGATGTATATATCTGGAAAGCTCCTCGCCATATGAATCCTTTTCAACCAATATCGCCCTGTATCTGCCCTGAAAAAGGTGTCCAGACCGGCGGCGCTTGATATTAAAGTAGGTAGTATAAGCCCCGTTGATGTGATGGAGAATTTGTGCTAGGTTACCCCTAGGAGTCTCCAGGAGAAGATGGTAATGATTTTCCATCAGACAGTAGACATGGATAATGGCTCCATATCGTTCATGGGCAGACTCCAAATAGGAAAGGAATTTCTCCCTATCCCGGTTTGTTTTAAAAATGGCTCTTCCTTCATTTCCCCGAGATGTGATGTGATAGAAGGCGCCAGGATACTGTAGGCGAAGGGGACGTGCCATGTCTCCAGATCCTCGTTACCAGACTTATATCATATATGCCATGCTATGTCAAATGTTGAGACCTGACCCCTTAGCTCTCTTGGCTCCGTACGGTTTCTCCCTGACCAAAAGGGGGAGGGTGGAGCTAATCATCAAGGACCTTTATAAAGATCACCTGATGGAAATGGGAATCCATAACCCCGGGGCCCTTCTTCTCCGGCAAGGGGATAAAGCTCAATTCATGAAGGGAAGGGGCCTTCTCTTTTCCCTCCCCCTGGACGGAAAGGGCTCCGAAAGGATGGTAATCCGCCATTATGAACACGGAGGGATCTTTCGAGCACTAACCAGGGACCTCTTCCTCGTGGGGTCTCGTCCATTTCGGGAGCTCATCATTACCGAAATGGCGAGGAAAGCCGGATTGCCGACGATGGAAGTTCTCGCTGCGATAAAGAGTTGGGTCTTCTGGCCCTTCTATAAAGGGAATCTGGTTTCCAAGGAAATTCCCAATTCCGTTGATCTCATTCAGTACTTCACCCGATGGGGGAAGGGAAGGGTCCAAAAAGGGCTGGATGAAAAAAGGAAGCTTATCCACCAAGCGGGCAGACTCGTGAGGAAAATGCACGAAGTGGGAATCTACCATTCCGATCTCCACCTGAAGAACTTCATCGTGGAGATGGGAGAGGGAGGGATGGGATCCCTTTACATCATCGATTTCGACCGTTCCAAGATCATCCATCCCCTCAAATCCAATAAATGGTTCGCCAACCTCCTGCGCTTGGACCGATCGGTGGAGAAATGGCGCTCCAAAGGCCTCTTGATTACCCGGACTGACCGGCTCCGATTCCTCAGGTCTTACCTGGAGGAAGATAAAGAGAGGATAGTCTTCGTTAGGAGATATATTAAAAAATACCTCCGCCACAGAAGGAGGTACAGAATAGGCTGGGCCATTGAACGCCTTATCTACGGTTGAGCCATCCGCTCCAAGAAATCCCCTATGGCCCCTTCGAGCAGGCCTTTCCTATCATAGTAAAAATGATCAATACCGGGCAATATCCGAAGCCATTTGGGCTCCGAAAGGGTCTCAAAGAACTCCTCCATTTTCGATGGGGGACAGATGGCATCACGGTCGCCACAGACAAAGAGTTCAGGCTTCGGGCATCCCCTCAAGAACCCAAAATCGAACATCTCCAGAGGAGGGGCCACTCCAATAAGGGCCTTTATTCGCTCGTCATCTGCACCAACGGGAAGGCCGGCAATGGCGCCGAAGGAATACCCTGCTATTACAATTGTGGGCGGGTTTTTCCTTTCCTCCAGATAGTCCACAGCCCCCTTCACATCCCCCTGTTCCGAGGTCCCACCTCCGAATTTGCCGGTACTTTCTCCGACCCCCCTGAAATTGAACCGTAGGCTTGTAAAATCCCACATTGCCGCGATCCGGACAATGGCGGTCACTACGTTATTATACATATTACCACCGAAAAGGGGGTGGGGATGGCAGATGATAATCGACCCTTCGGAGGGTCTTTCATCCAGCGAGAGGAGACCTTCAATCGTGGCCCCCCTTGCTTCGAAGAAAATCCTCTCCTCCTCCATTATCCCTCCTCAGGCCCCATCGATGGCATATTCTCCTCCCATCCCTTGGTCCTCAATGCCGGGGAGGTATCAAAGGGCTTCAACGCGAATATGAATTTTGAGCTTTTCGAGTACAGAAGCGCGCTTTTCTGGATGGTGTATTAGGATAGGAGAATTTCCGAGGAGGGCGATGGGGGACTCGAACCCCCGACCCCAAGCTCCGGAGGCTTGTGCTCTATCCACCTGAGCTAATCGCCCTCTTTTCGATAAACGAAGTCCTTTTAAGGAAAAACCCACCATGGGCCCAAGAGATTGGGACCCCGCTTTCCGTTTCCGTGATCAATGTGCCTATTTTACCCTGAAACCCCAAAAAGGTCCAATATAATTCTGTCTGCCGTTTCCTGAGTTTCTGGAAAAAACCAGAGAAACAAAGTCCAGAACAATCTTGCTTTCCTACATCGGCCTATATGAAGCGCTAACATTGACCGGAAAATTTAGGGCCTCCTTGCGGAATTCCGCCAAACCAATTCCATTGATTTGTGTTATAAATATGGTATTGGTGGGGATTAGCAGAAGTTCAAGATGTTAGCATCGGACCCACCGCTTCGCGGCGGGTTATATCAGAAAGAAACTAAAAACCAAGATCATAGGAAAATCGATGAGTTACAATTTTAGTTTCTTAGAAGAAATAGCAACTCCGGGAATCCTGTCGTTAGTTTGCTACCCCCGAAGTGAATACCTCGGAATGATTTCTAGGAGTTTAAGAGACCACAAATAGCAGACTGGTTTGGGATTCACAATACCCATTGACTTTGTAGATAGAAGCAGAAGTCGCGAATTCACTTAGCCGCGCGGTTTACCGCCACGTTAGGAAAAATGCCTATCGTTCCCTCCCTTTTGCAATCATGAAAACAGAAGTGCTCAATGCGGCTGGCAGGAAGCGAAAAGGAAATGTTCTGATCTCGGAAATAACCATCTTATAACGTATCGTCTGCGCCAACCATCTCCAGTCAAATCCTTTGTGACCTATGCCGTGGGCCGGAAGTTTATGCAGTTGACATAAGCCTGCCCAGAAAGTCTCAGACCAGCGATATTCTTTGTGTCTCATGTATCCAGTTAGGAGAGACCCAATATTTTTTAACCAAATTGCCAGTCCAAGTTCGACAGGAACGGAACAAACGAAGAGACGTGGTCTTACTTTTGAAATATGTTCCACAAGACGCACTACATCATGTTCCGGAATATGTTCTAATATCTCCAAAGCCACGATAATATCCGGTGCGCCAATTTCCTCTACTAATTCTATTGCTGAGCCCTGAATAACGGAGAAATTTGGAAAACTACTATATCGTTCTCTAGCACTGTCAACAAAAGTTCCAATTATTTCAATCCCAATATATTCAATGGAGAATTTCTCATTTAGAAGTCCAAAGAGCTTTGCATGAGCACATCCAAGATCAAGTACCTTAATTGGTCTTTCATCAACAACCTTCGCCAATCCATCGAACACATCGATAATGTTCTTATACCGATAGGAATGGAGCCACGAGACTAATACATTGAACTCCTGGGCCTTTTCGTACTCGGTTTTGTTCGAATACCCTTTTTTTCCCATTTAATATCTTCCTAAGACATAAAAGACTAGGGTTCATTGCAAGAGGATCACTAACCAAGGAAAAAGGCATTCAGGATGAGATGGATTGCCAGTGCGTGTGGGAGAACCCCTCGATTCCCCACTTTGCCATTAAAGGGAAAAAATTGGGGATAGTCAATAAAAATCAAGATCCTGATTTCGATTTCAAGATGAACTCAGTAGGTTTGACCGATGCCTAATTTTGTTGCGTATAGGCGTTTGAATTAATCAGAATAATGGCGCGGGAAGTTTGTTCGGGGATAATGCAATAGGGAGAGAGACGGGCCTACATTAAAGTTCAATGCAGAAGACCGTTGTCCCTGAGCGTAATTTGCTGAAAAAGTGAGGCACCCCTTGAGGGTGAACAGGCATCGTCGTGAACTGAGCCGAACGGAAGGCTAAGGATCTTGAGAAGGAAAGCAGGAAGGAAATTGGTGGGAGTCAGAACCGAGGATAAAATGGTGAGCCTATCACCCGTCCACCAACGTTAAGCCACTATAGTAGCAGCATAATCGGCTTTCGAAACTATTATCGAAAACCCTCTTCTTGCCGTCCTGAAATTCAATCCGGACATAGCACAAGCCGCCCGGGATCTCGGACCTCCACTCTTCGACTACCCTGCCCAGGCCCCAACAGGTGAACCGGCCGTGGAAAACCTTATCTCCCACGTGGAGATAGGTTTGGGGGCCTCGCATATTTACCATCCTTCAGGAGTATCGGCTTCGTGGGCCCACGGACTGATTTGGCATGTCGACGTATCCGGGATCGAGTTCGATCCTTTTGTTTTCTCTCCCACCTCCGGTGGATCCAAAACCACTGATCGGGATAGCACCTGATGATCGACTCCAAAACCTCGGTGTGGCGCTGAGTATTGGCCCGGATATCCTCGGCCTTGTTACCGGTCTCGATTAACGCAACTGGGGCCTCGGCCACAAACCGATGCCTTCCCCCTTCCAGCCTGATGGTGTAAGCTGGAATGACCGCTGCCCCGGTTTTGATGGCAAAGAACGCCGAAGCCGGGGTGGTTGAGGCCTTTTTGCCGAAGAATTCAACCCCGACCCCCTGGCTCCTTTTTTCCCTCTGGTCTATGAGGATCCCCACCATCTTATTCCGCCGCAGTGCCGACACCACTTGATGGGCCACCCTTTTCGAACTCAGCACTTGCAATCCCGCCGATCTCCTAACCTCTCCGATGAATCGATCTAACCACTTGTTTTTCTTCAAAGGCCGGGCAATGGCCATGAGGTCACCATCAAAAACCCTGGACATCCACCCCAGTAGCTCCCAGTTGCCAATGTGACCGAGGAGGAAAATGATCCCCTTACCCCTTTTCAAGGCCTCCTCTACGTGGGAGTGACCCTCCATTTCCAACTTTTCCATGAGCTTCTCATATTTTACCCTGGGGAATCGAAGGAATTCGATGAGGTTCATACCGAGATTTTCGAAGTTCCGGAGGGCAATCCCCCTGATTTCATCGCCGTTCTTTTCCCCTCCGAATGCAAGCTCTAAGTTCTTAATGGCCACGTGCCGGTGTTCGAAATCGAGGAAATAAGCCAAGCGCCCAAGCTGTTTCCCGACCCAAAGGGCGCAACCGTCCGGAAACAGATTGATGATAAAACCAAAGCCTCGAATGACCAAATATGTCAGATATTGAGCCAATTGTCTCAACGCCTAAAGGCTACTCACCTTCATAGGGAAGCGCTTCATCGATCAACATGACGGGAATATCGTCTCGAATGGGATAGAGCAGCTTACAGCTCTTACAAATCAACCCATCCTCTTTTTTGTCCGCGACGATATCGCCCTTGCATTTCGGACAGGCCAAAATCTCCAACAATTCCTTATCAATCGCCATGATATCCCCCTACCTATTTCAATGCTTCTTGGGCGATAATCCATCGAACGGCATCGTATAAATCCCGGGCGATGAAATTGGGCTTTTCGCTCCACTGCCCTTCGCAATACTTCAACTCACCTTTCCCGTATCCCGTCAATACTAAAATCCCCTTTGACCCTATCTTACGGGCGAACTCCACATCCATGATCCGATCCCCGATCACATATGATTTTTTCGGATCTATACCCAGGTCATTGCAAGCCCTCTCAATCATCCCGGTGGCCGGCTTCCTGCAGTGACAGCGTTTTCGATATTGGACTGGCCCGAAGTCGGGGTGATGAGGACAATAATAGATCCCGTCGATGTAAGCCCCATCAGCCCTCAACATATCCTCCATCCTCCGGTGGACCTCTTCCACCAATGATTCGGGAAACATTCCCCTTGCCACTCCCGATTGGTTGGTCATCACAACCGCCTTTAAACCATTGGTATTGATCAGTCTTATGGCTTTTGCAGTCCTGGGTAGCAACTGAAATCGGTCGACATGGTTGATATAGCCCCTCTCCTCGTTGATGGTCCCATCACGATCGAGAAATACGGCTCTATTGGGAAATGCCATTCGATCAACGACCACGCGTTTGAAATGCCTATATTAGTACTCATGTTTCAATGACTTGTCAAGGATTTTCAGACGGAAGCTTCTTAGGTTTTTGGAGAACACCGTTGTCCATGAGCGTAATCTGCTGGAGAAGTGGGGCACCCACCGAGGGTGAGCAGAGCTTGTCCTGAGTCTTCGACCCTGAGCTCCATTCGGCCCGAGCTCATGGCCGAGGGCAGACCGAAGGGCGCCGTCGAAGGAAAGGGGAAAGCCAGCCCTTTAGAGGCTGGAAGGGGTAGGTATTCCCCGCCTGCGAACCCCGAAAGGGTCACTTCGAAAGCACTGAAGCGAAGGGACAACGGTGTTCGCTTATGGAAAATTGAATTGGAATGAGCAAACCTCAGGAGGGAATGGGGTTGGCAAATGGGGAATTCAACGTTGACGGCTTCGTAAAAAGTCCATCTGCCATTCGACAGGCTCATGGCCCTGAGTAAAGCCGAAGGGCCGTTCGACAGGCTCATGGCCCTGAGCAAAGCCGAAGGGCTGCGTTGCGCTTCATCCC
>CBDUXJ010000136.1:0-7065 GCA_965371165.1 uncultured Syntrophobacterales bacterium
TGGATTTCTCCTCCTAGATGACCCTTGTCCCTCAGATTACGCTCAGGGACAACGGAGTCCCCCAGAAAGGCAGGAAACTCCCAGCTTCGAATTTGCTTGAAAAATAGGTATCTCTATGATAAATCTAATTTCTGTAGGAAGATTCAGATGAGGCTTCTCATGTTGAGTACGCCTCTTTTCCCTTACCCTATGGACTTTCACCATGAGGGATTACTAGGCGTTGATGGAAAGGCTGGATAAGGAAAAACTCCCGAGACACATAGCCATCATCATGGATGGAAATGGCCGATGGGCAAGGCAAAAATCCCTCACCCGGATAGAAGGCCATATCATGGGGATTGAGGCCGTTCGAACAGCAGTAACAACATGCCGAGAGTTAGGGATTGAATTCCTCACCCTTTATGCCTTTTCCATCGAGAACTGGAGACGTCCTGATAACGAGGTTTTAGCCTTGATGGATCTCCTTCAAAGATTTTTGAGGGGAGAATTGGATGAAATGTTGGAGAATAACATCCGTCTCAGGGCCATAGGGGATATAGACTCCCTTCCGCCTGACGCTCACAATACGTTAATAGACACGCTGGAAAAGACAGCCCGCTGTGACGGAATGGTGTTAACCTTGGCGCTCAGCTACAGCGGGAGGGATGAAATCATCAGGGCCTTTCGTCACTTGATGGCAGATATAAAGAACAAGAGAATCCGACCCGAAGAGATCTCCGAGGAAACTCTCTCCAATTACCTCTCGACAAAGGGCATCCCAGATCCAGACCTATTGATCCGGACCAGCGGCGAGTATCGAATCAGCAATTTCCTCCTGTGGCAAATGGCTTATACTGAGATCTATGTGACGGAGACCCTATGGCCCGACTTCGGAAAAGAGGACTTGATCAAAGCCTTGTTCAATTACCAGTCCCGGGAACGGAGGTTTGGTCTCACCAGCGAGCAATTGGCCATGGAACCCGGCTAATGGCGTAAGATAAACGCCAAAAAGGCCACCATCGAGGTCAGAGTGCTGAAGAAACGAGTTTTGTCCGGTGCCGTTGCTATCCCCGCCCTATGTTTGCTCATCGGATACGGACCTGAACCAACCCTTTTCATTATGGTTTTGATTGCCGTTGCCCTGGGCCTTCATGAATTCTACTCCTTGGTACTCCCTGAAAATAAACGGAACGAGAAGGCGCTCGGAATCCTCTTGGGAATGGGGGTGGTCTCCCTCATCTATTTCGGGAATGCTTTCCTCTTGCATGCTTCATTGGGTTTTAGCATCATCCTTTTATCCTTGGTGTATATGCTGAAATCGAGAAATTTCGCGTTGGCCATATCCAAGATGGCACTCACCCTCTTTGGAATACTCTACATCGGTCTCCTCTTATCACATGTGACCTTAATCGATAAAATCGCTCCGGGGAAACAATGGGTCTTCTTTCTCGTTTCAACCGTCTGGGCCGCAGATATCGGTGCATTCTTCATAGGTTCTCTGGTGGGCAAACACAAACTGTACCCAAAAGTAAGCCCGAACAAGACCTTCGAAGGCTTGGGAGGCGGGGTGGGGGTGGCGATAACTGCCGCCCTGCTCTATCGCAAACTCTTCTTCCCCAATTTAGACGTTTCCGACTGTATTTTCCTGGGCTTTTCCCTCACCCTATTTGGGCAGATGGGAGATTTCACCGAATCAATGATTAAGCGGAGCGCCCACGTGAAGGATTCCAGCGGTCTCATCCCTGGGCACGGCGGAATATTGGATCGACTGGATAGCTTTCTTTTTTCGGCCCCCTTCCTTTATTATTACATCCGTTGGGGAGGATACGGCGCCCCATGAAACGTTTGGCGGTACTGGGATCAACGGGTTCCATCGGTGTCAATACACTGGACATCGCGGGCAGGTTCGAAAACGAATTCAAGGTAATGGCCCTATCGGCGGGTACTAATATTCGGCTGCTCAGGAAACAGATCGAACGGTTCAATCCCAAAGTGGTTTCCGTATTGAATGAAGCCTTGGCTAACACACTAAAAAGAGAAATTTCACCCCGAAAAACCGAGGTTTTCTTCGGAGTGGAAGGCCTCATTCAAATCGCCTCCCTTCCCGAAATAGATCTGGTCGTCTCCGCCTTGGTGGGAGCAGCGGGTTTGATTCCCACCATTTCCGCAATAAAGGCAAAGAAATCCATCGCCTTGGCCAATAAGGAGTCCCTGGTTATGGCCGGAAAGATTATCATAGAAGAAGCTCGCGAAAACGGGGTTACCATCTTGCCGGTGGATAGCGAGCACAGTGCCATTTTCCAGGCCCTGGTTGGCCGTTCGAAAGACGAGGTTAAACGGATTATCCTGACCGCCTCCGGGGGACCTTTCCTCAATCTACCCTATGAAAAAATGAAGGAGGTGACAGCGAAAGAGGCCCTCCACCACCCCACATGGGACATGGGAAGAAAGGTGAGCATCGATTCCGCCTCACTGATGAATAAGGGGCTGGAAGTCATCGAAGCCCGATGGTTATTCGGCGTCTCCACGGAACAGATCGCCGTTCAAATTCATCCACAGAGCGTCGTCCACTCCATGGTAGAATATATCGATGGATCCATCGCAGCTCAGATGGGAATAACCGATATGAGAATTCCCATATCGTATGCCCTTTCCTACCCGAAGCGATTAAGGCTGGACCTGCCTCCCTTGGACCTCTATCATATGGACGGCTTGACCTTCCTCCCTCCGGATATCGAACGATTTCCCTGCCTAAGGCTCGCCTACCGCTCAATGGAGATGGGAGAGACCATGCCGGCGGTGCTCAACGCCGCCAATGAGGTGGCGGTAAACAGTTTTCTGGAGGGAATCATCAAATTTACCGATATCCCACAAGTAGTGGAGAAGGTAATGGAAAACCATCAGGTTAGCCCCCTGACGACGCTGGACGACGCCTTAAGGGCAGACCAACGGGCTCGGGAAAAGACTAAAGAGCTCATCGAGGAGAAGAGATCGTGACAACAAACATCATATGGAGCGTTATATCCTTTGGCATCGTACTGGGTATCTTAATTTTCGTCCATGAACTCGGCCATTTCATCATCGCCAAGAGATCGGGCGTAGGAGTCCTTAGATTTTCGTTGGGATTCGGGCCAAAAATCCTCGGCAAAAAAATCGGAGAGACCGAATATCAGATTTCCGCAATTCCATTGGGTGGATATCTCAAAATAATCGGGGAGAATCCCGAAGAGGAGGTTTCCGAAGAGGACAGGGAAAGATCATTCTCCGGAAAGTCGATTCCAACGAGAATGGCGATCATCGGTTTTGGCCCTCTCATGAACTTGCTCTTAGCGTTCATCTTTCTCTGCCTGGTCGCCTTCATCGGGTTCAAGATCCCGGCTTTTATGGGAGCACCGCCAAGAGTTGGCTGGGTCGAACCCGATTCCCCCGCCCAAAGGGCCGGGATCCGTGCGGGTGATCTGATTATCGGGATTAATGATCGAAAGGTGAGCAATTGGGAGGAGGCCAGATTTATCCTTGTCTCCAATCCCAATGCAAGATTGCGCTTGGACGTCGAAAGGGAAGGCGTAATCGTAGTCAAGGGATTGGTCCCCGAGGAAAAGGGATTGTTCGGGGCCGGCTATACAGGCCTTCAGCCCGAATGGCCCCCAATCATCAGGGAGATAATAAAAGGAGATCCGGCCGACTTAGGGGGGTTGAAAAAGGATGATTTAATCTTGGCCATTGATGGTGAGGAGATGAGGCACTGGATTCAGATGGCCATGACCATATGGAAAAACCCCGATAAGATGTTAACGTTTAAGGTCAAACGGGGCCAAGAGATCCTCTCTTTTCCCATAAGACCCAAGGCCGTTAAGGTGGAGGAGAAGACCATTGGCCTCATTGGAATCAGCAATCCTGGAGAGGTGATATTTAAGAAATATGGACCCTTCAGGGCCATCGTATGGGGGGGAAGTGAAACTCTCGAGCTAACCAAGAGGACCATAACGGTTCTTTGGAGGTTGCTCATCCGAAAAATCTCCCATCGGATGCTAGGAGGGCCAATCTTAATCGCCCAGATGGCGGGCCAGGTAGCCAAATCAGGCATTACGGATTTCATGCTCTTCATAGCTAGTTTAAGCGTCACATTGGCAATTGTCAACACCCTCCCAATCCCCATCCTAGATGGGGGGCATCTGTTATTTCTCGGGATCGAAGCAATCCGGCGAAAGCCCATAGGTGTTAAAGCTAAGAATTTGGCCTATCGGGCCGGGTTAGTCATCATTATCATGCTCATGCTCATCGTCTTTTACAACGATATAACCCGATTCTTTCTGAAACAGGGATAGCCATGAGGGTGTTGGGGATCGATACATCGACTTCGTGTGGAAGCATTGGCCTTATTGAGGATGAACGAATCCTCTGCGAATACTCCCTCGAGGGGAAAGCGAGTCATTCCGAAAGGGTGTTGAAAACAATCAACCGGATATTGGAGGATTCCGGAGTTTCCATCGGGGATATAGATGGGTTTGTCATATCCATAGGACCCGGATCTTTCACTGGGTTAAGGATTGGCGTCAGTGCGGTAAAAGGCTTGGCATTCGCTACAGACAAACCCGTAGCCGGCGTGTCCACCCTGGATGCATTAGCTCAGAACGTCAGATACTCCCCTTATCTCATCTGTCCTTTGTTAGATGCTCGAAAGGGTGAAGTCTATACTGCTCTCTATCGGAATGTCGGAAAAGATGGGTTTATCAAACTCGCTCCTGAAATGGCCATCAAGCCCGCTGATCTCCTCAAGAGAATCAACGAAAAGGCCTTGTTTTTGGGAAACGGCGTTAACCCGTATGGTGATTTGATCCGTCGTGAACTGGGGAGTATGGCTCATATAGCCCATTCGCCCTTCAATTTCGTCCATGGGGCTATTGTCGCCCAATTGGGGAGGCAAAATTTAAAAAAGGGGGAATATCTTGATCTGGAGGGGTTCACGCCCCAATACCTCCGCAAGTCCGATGCGGAGCTCAAATGGAAAGAAAAAATGGGGAAAACCCCATGATTATCAGTATCGGAATTTCCACAAGCCATTGAAACCAGTTAACTTATAGTGGCAGCTTGTCTGTACCATCCACATGGAATGATGGAATAATGGAATACTGGTCAAAAGAGCATAACTTCTATATTTGGATGGAGGTTTTTGGGATTAACTCTTCAAGGGAAACCCACGGAAGGAGGTTCAAACCATGGCCGAGGATGAACATCTCTCCTTCGAGGAAAACGAGGAGCTGAAACACATCAGACAGAGACATGCGGACTTGGAAAGACGACTGGAGGAATATGAAAGCAGGCACTATCTGACTCCCCCAGACGACCTGGAAATGAAAAAAATTAAGAAGAAAAAATTGGCGTGCAAGGATGCAATAGAGAGGATCTTAACAAGTCACCGCCGAGTGAGAAAGAGCAAAAATGAGGATATCGGATAAATCCGTAGAGCCGATGGGTAATCGCCACATGGCACTTCCCATTTCAAAAGAGGGCTATTCCTTTATCATACCCATGGCCATGGCCACCCTCCTCTTTGGGCTACTGGGCTGGGTTTATTTCACCGGAGTTTTTTGCGGTATCACCTTGTTCGTCATCTGTTTTTTCCGCAATCCAACCCGTACCCCCCCCTCCTCCGAGAGGGCCATCGTCGCGCCAGCGGATGGAAAAATCTTGAAAATCGAAAGACATTTCGAGAACCACTTTCTCCATCAGGAGACCGTAAAGATCAGCATCTTCATGTCTCTCTTCAACGTCCATGTCAACCGCTCCCCCATGAGTGGACGGATTATGAAAAGGGTCTATCATCCCGGAAAATTCTTCGCGGCCAATACCGATAAATCCTCTTTACTCAACGAGAGAAATGCCTTACAATTGTGTTCAAGGGACGGCTTTGAGATCCTTTTCGTACAGATTGCGGGGATTATCGCTCGCAGGATCGTCTGTTACTCGCAAAAAGGGGATTTACTCAAAAAAGGGCAAATCTTCGGAATGATCAGATTCGGTTCCAGGGTGGATATATATTTACCCCCGAGCGTTGATATCAAGGTTCGTGTTGGAGACCGCGCTAAGGCGGGGGAAACCATTTTGGGGTATAGAAATGCCAAAAAAACGAAAGATAGGGATTAGGAAGGGAATCCACATCATTCCCAATCTCTTCACCACCGGCAACCTCTTCTGTGGGTTTTACGCCATCATTGCTACCTTCAAGGGAAGGCCCTTTTATGGGGCCGTCGCTATCCTGATCGCTGTGGTCTTCGATCAACTGGATGGCAAGATTGCCCGACTTGCAGGAGCAAGCAGCCGTTTCGGCATCGAATACGACTCCCTCGCCGATCTGGTATCCTTCGGCGTTGCCCCAGCCCTGCTTATCTACTATTGGGCCCTGGGCGGCTTTGGAAGATTGGGATGGTTAGCTGCCTTTTTATTTGTGGCCTGTGGTGCCCTGAGGTTAGCCCGGTTTAATGTGCAAACGACCACTGCTGACCCCAAGTACTACACCGGGTTGCCCATCCCCGCCGCTGCCACCCTCATCGCCCTCACGGTCCTCCTGTATCACCGCTTTGGGGAGAAATTAACCACGGAGCATATCGCCATCCTGGTCATGATGTATGTTCTGAGCTTCTTAATGGTCAGCAACATCCGATATCACAGTTTCAAAGAGCTTGAGCTGATCAGGCGTAAACCGTTCAGTGTCCTAGTATTCGTTGTATTGTCCGTCGTGGTCATCGGGCTCGAGCCCGAGATCATGCTATTCCTCTTCTCCTTTGCCTATGTGCTCCTCGGTCCCCTCAATTTCCTCTACCGATGGAGGAGGATGAAGGCCCTGAAGGCGAGACCTGGTGAAAAGCCAGATACCGTTCGAGGCTGACGCTCGTGCGCATAAGCCAGGGAAGCCCAACCACCCTATGGATCTCCCCCGAATCCACGTCTGGTTCTAACCGGGTTTAACCGTAGTTTCCTGACTCTCCTGAGTGTTCCGTTGTCGCTTCGATGCTTCGTGAGGTGACCCTTTCGGGATTCGCAGGGGGAAACACTTACCCCTTCCAGTCGAGTTTGGGTGCTGCG
>CBDUXJ010000137.1:0-6991 GCA_965371165.1 uncultured Syntrophobacterales bacterium
CATCTGGAGCTTTTTACTGTGCCGTCTGATTTATGACTTTTTACGAAACCATCAAAACTAATAACAAAAAAAGTTTTTTGAGTAAAGGGGATAAAAACCTTGACAAAAAAGGATGGGCAGGTATAATTCTGGAGTTTATTTTACTAAACTATTTTCTTCTTATACTATCCCTCAAAAGGTACAACTATGAAGATTGGGGAACGCATCAAAACCCTCAGACAATTGAGCTCCTTGACCCAGGAGGAACTGGCTGAAAGGGCGGGGTTAACCAAGGGTTTCATCTCCCAGGTCGAACGCAATAGGACATCCATTTCCCTGGACAGCCTCGTACAGATTTTAGATGCCCTTGACGAGAATATTTCCGACTTCTTCTTGGACACCAAGGAAAAGGATATTGTCTACCGAAAGGAGGATAGGGTTGAGATAGAAAAAAAGGGGGCGAGCAAGTTCGAGTTGCTCATTCCCGGCTCTACGAACAAGAAAATGGAAGCCGTCATGGTGACATTAAAGCCGGGCGAAAAGACCGAAATCGAAGAACCCCATGAAGGGGAAGAAATGGGGTTCATTCTGGGGGGCAGGATAGAAATCCAACTGGGGAAAAAAACCCACAGGGCAAAAAAGGGCGAATGTTTCTATTTTACTGCCGAGAGAGACCATGCCTTAACCAATGTCGGATCCCGGGAAGCCGTCTTGCTGTGGATCACCTCTCCACCATATTTTTAGATCTCCTTCAAAACTCATAAGGAAGGGAGGGTAGACCAATGAAATCTCTGGGGCGTCATCTCTTAACGGAATTCTATGGGTGTGATCGCGAAACCCTCAATGATCCGAACCGAATCAAAAAAATCATGGAAGAAGCAGCGATCGCCAGCGGAGCATCCATCGTACAGAGCGTATTCCACTTATTCAACCCCCACGGAATAAGTGGCGTGGTGGTAATCGCGGAATCCCATCTGGCCATCCATACGTGGCCCGAGTATGGTTATTCCGCCGTGGACATCTTCACCTGTGGGGAAGAAGTGGATCCCTGGAGAGCCTATCATTATCTCAAGGAGAAACTCAGGGCCGCTTCTACCTCCACCGTGGAGATGTTTCGAGGAACGATTAACTCGGATGGTAAGGAGTTAAGGCATAAGCCTTTGGGATCGCAGGAACGAGAATATTCACCGGAGCTAAGTCCTTCGATTCATAAGTCCGAAGACGAACTTATTCACTCAGGACTTAGTGCTGAGTGAGCAATATTCTTGAAATAAGTCGCCAAAATACGTCACCGTAATTGCGAATCGAAGCACTAAACCGTGATTTACAAAATTCCCAAAACCTATTTTCTCGTTAGCGGTGTCTCCGAAGGGTATACCCCTTTGAATGCCTTTGATGGAGCTTTACTTAACGCTGGTATTGGAAATACTAACCTGATCAAGATCACCAGTATCATTCCCCCCCACTGTAAGGAGATCCAACCTATCACATTCCCTCAAGGAGCCATAGTACCCACAGCCTATGCCTCTATCAGTAGTGATATACCCGGGGAGATTATATCTGCTGTTGTGGCCATCGCCCTTCCAAAAGATGACGGTCAATCGGGGTTAATCATGGAATATTCGGCCCGTGGGCGCAGGAAAGAGATAGAACTCATCGCCAAAAATATGGCTTGTGAGGGAATGAAGATACGTCACCAGGAAACGAAGGAAATTAAGTCTATCTCCGCCGAATATAAGGTTAAGAAAATCGGGGCGGCTTTCGCCGCCGTTATCCTATGGGAATAGAAATGGATTTTTGGTTTACCGAGACGGTTAACGACACTGTCGGCAATACAATAAAGATAAAGGAAAAGATATTCAGTGGTCGCAGTGACTTTCAGAAGATCGAAATCGTGGATACCTACCACTACGGACGGACCCTCATCTTGGAGGGTTCAGTTCAGCTTACGGAAAGGGATGAATTCACGTATCATGAAATGATCTCCCACGTCCCCCTTTTCACCCACCCTCATCCCGAGCATGTTCTCGTCATTGGTGGCGGAGACGGGGGAACTATTCGGGAGGTGATGAAACATCCCACAGTTACCCGGGCCAAGCTGGTGGAGATCGATCCATTGATAATCGAGAAGAGCAAGCAATTCCTCCCCTTCGTGAGCTGCGAAATGGATAATCCCAGGGTGGAAGTCATCATTCAAGACGGCATCCGATATATCAAACCACATCAAGGGATCTTCGATGTCATCCTGATCGATTCGACTGATCCCGTCGGACCGGCTGTGGACCTTTACGGGGAAGAGTTCTTCGAAAATGTTTATAAGGCCCTGAAGGATGACGGAATCGTGGTTGCCCAATCGGAATCCCCCTTCTTCGACCAGCACATCGTCAGGGAATTATACGCCCTTCTGAAACCCCTCTTTCCCATTCGGAAGATGTACCTGGCCCCAGTCCCATCATACCCCAGTGGTTTATGGAGTTTTGTATTCTGCTCCAAGAAGTATGATCCAATTTTGCATAATAGGTGTGAGGACCTGCGGCGCCTCAACTTCATTATGAGGTATTACAACGAAGCCATCCACCAAGCTGCCTTTGCCATTCCCAATTTTATCCAAGAATTGATCGCATGACGGACTTTCTCCAAAACCGGTTCTTATCCGCGGACCTCTCGTACGACCAATGCGAAATATGCATCGTTGGCCTTCCCTATGATGGCACTTCTTCTTATCGACCAGGTTCCAGGTTCGGACCGAATGCCATCCGTAAGGCCTCTTGGGGGATGGAGACATACAGCCCAAATCTTGGCCGAGATCTGGGCGATCTAAAAATATGCGATCTCGGAGATTTGGAGATCCCCTTCGGAAATAAGGAAATGGCCCTCGCGAAAATCAGAGAGGTAATTCAGAAGATCATCGATGACGGGAAATATCCCGTTCTTCTCGGTGGTGAACACCTGATTACCTTGCCCATCGTCGAGGGATTCCGGAACCGTTTTGATGATTTAGCCGTGATTCAATTAGATGCCCACGCCGACCTAAGGGATGAATACCTGGGGGAAACCATTTCCCACAGCACGGTAATGAGGAGGGTCTTAGAGGTCATCGGAGCGGGGAAACTCTCTCAGTTCGGCGTCCGCTCCGCAAGTAAAGAGGAATTCAGTTACGCCAATACTATTGGTAGCCTTTATGAATTCGGCGAAGATGGCTTCCACAGAGCCCTCAGAAGTATCGGTGATAGACCCCTCTATATTAGTCTCGATTTAGATGTCCTCGATCCGAGCATCCTCCCCGGAACGGGAAATCCCGAACCGGGAGGAATCGACTTTAACGAAATGATATGTGCCCTCAAAATCCTTGGAAAAACCAGGGTAATCGGGTTCGACATCGTTGAACTTTCACCCAATCATGACCCATCGGAAGTTTCATCCATTGTAACCTCGAAGCTAGTCCGCGAAATGATCTTGAATTGTTGGGCAAAATAGGTTATGCTAACGAGATTTGATTCAATTTGGGGCCAATCTGAGGCTCGCTTTCCTGAAAATATAGGTCCTCATGATCTCATGGGATAGGGAAAAGATAACGGGAAAATCGGGGGAAGTATGGCCAACGTTACGATGAAAGAGATGTTGGAAGCAGGGGTTCACTTTGGACATGAAACGAAGAGGTGGAATCCCAAGATGAAGTCCCATATCTATGGGGCCCGAAATGGTATCTATATCATTGACCTCCAAAAAACCGTCTTGTTATTCAAGGAGGCTTATAATTTTATTCGGGATGTTGCGGCTCAAGGGGAATTCATCCTCTTTGTGGGGACGAAAAAACAGGCCCAGGATTCCATATTTGAAGAGGCAACTCGATGCAATATGTTCTACGTGAACCGGCGATGGTTGGGAGGAATGCTCACCAATTTCCAAACCGTCAAGAAGAGTATCGACCAGCTGAACAAGTTGGAGGCGATGAAGAATGACGACATATACTCCCTTCTCCCCAAGAAAGAGGTATTACAATTGGAGAAACAGCGGAAGCGCTTGGAGAAGGCCCTGGGAGGGATAAAAAACATGGATAGGCTGCCAGGAGCCATCTTCGTCATCGACCTCAAAAAGGAGAGGATTGCGGTAAGTGAAGCAAGAAAATTGGGAATCCCATCTATTGGGGTTGTGGATACTAATTGCGATCCCGATGAAATCGATTACGTTATTCCAGGTAATGACGATGCGATAAGGGCAATACGCCTTTTCTCGAGCAAGATTGCCGATGCCGTAATCGAAGGGAGACAGCTACACGAAAAGACTCTCCAGGAGGAAGAACCAGAGGAAGGGGTTGACGCAGGAGAAGCCCCGCCCGTAGAAACAGAAACTCCCCCGATGGAGGAAAAGGAAGAGGAGACGATTGTAGATTCCCCTTCTGAGCCGAAGGAAGGATAGGTGAGTTCCCATGGACATCGATGTATCACTAGTGAGAGACCTGCGACAGAAGACCGGCGCTGGGATCATGGATTGCAAAAGAGCCCTCAAAGAAACCCAAGGAAACATCGATAAAGCCATCGAATTCTTGAGGCAGAAGGGGTTGGCGAAAGCGGTTAAAAGGGTGGGACACAGGGCCGATGAGGGGTTGATCGGGTCTTACATCCACGCGGGAGGCAGAATTGGGGTATTGGTGGAGGTCAACTGTGAGACGGATTTCGTAGCGAGGACACAGGAGTTTAAGGATTTCGTTAAAAATATCGGCATGCATATAGCGGCAGCTGATTCCCAATATCTAACCAGGGAGGATATTTCCGAGGAAATCATACAAAAAGAGAAGCACATCTTGAGGATGCAGGCACTGGAGATGGGCAAACCGGAAAAGGTTATCGATCGGATTGTAGAAGGGAAATTGGAGAGGTTTTTCTCGGAAGTTTGCCTCCTTGAGCAAGCCTACGTGAAGGACCTCGATTTAACCGTGGGGGATCTAGTTAACTCCCTCATAGGTAAGATCGGAGAACGGATCTCAATCCGGCGATTTACCAGGTATCAGTTAGGTGAAGAATCCCAAGATAGAGCCTCATAGGCCTTCATTCCCAACATGGTAAAAAAGCCAATATTTGAGAGGATTATTCTAAAAATCAGCGGGGAGGTCTTGGTTGGCGAAGAGGGATATGGCATAAGCTCCGAGGTAATAAGCACAATTTCCCGGGAAATCAAGGAGGTAATGGAACTCGGGGTCCAGGTTGCCGTGGTTGTTGGGGGGGGAAATCTCTTTCGCGGGGTAGATGCCAGCCTAAAGGGGATGGATCGTACCTCCGCCGATTATATGGGAATGTTGGCCACGGTGATCAACAGCCTGGCGTTCCAGGATGCATTGGAGAAGATAGGGGTCTTTACCCGTGTACAATCGGCCATCGATATGCGCCAGGTGGCTGAACCCTATATACGGAGAAGGGCCATCAGACATCTGGAGAAGACAAGGGTGGTCATCTTTGCCGGCGGAACGGGAAATCCCTATTTCTCCACGGATACGGCGGCGTCTTTGAGGGCAATGGAGATAGGAGCAGACGCCCTCCTGAAGGCCACCAAGGTAGAGGGCGTCTATGATTCTGATCCAATGAAAAACAAAGATGCCGTTAAGTTCGACCGGCTTTCATATATCGATGTCCTCAAAGAAAACCTCAGGGTGATGGATGCAACGGCCATCTCCCTGTGCATGGATAACCAACTGCCCATTATCGTCTTTAATATAAAGAAAAAGGGAAACATCGTAAGAGCGGTCATGGGCGAAAAACTGGGAACTATTATAGGTATGGGGGTAACAAATGTCGGGAAAGGTCCTCAATGATCTCGAGGAAAAGATGAATAAATCCCTGAAGAACCTGCAGGGGGATCTCAACAAGGTCCGGACTGGCAGGGCATCCCTTGCCCTTTTCGATGACATCCGTGTCAACTATTACGGGACTCCAACCCCTCTTAAGCAAATAGCCACCCTCTCCGTTCCGGAAAGTCGATTGATTATCATCCAACCATGGGACCCTAATATGATCGGCGAAATCGAAAAGGCCATTCTAAAATCGGAGCTGGGCGTCACCCCAACAAATGACGGAAAGATCATCCGCCTTACCATTCCCAGGCTGACGGAGGAACGCCGGAGAGAACTCGTTAAGATCATCAAGAAGATGGGGGAAGGGGGTAAAGTGGCCATTCGGAATATTAGGAGGGATGCTAACGAAGACCTGAAGGACATGGAGAGGGAAAAGTTGATCTCCCAAGACGAACTCCATCAGAAGTTGGATAAGATACAAAAAGTTACCGATGACTTTATCCGGAAAACCGACGAAGTTTTAAATGCAAAGGAAAAGGAAATTCTCGAAATTTAGGATTTGCCTTCCGAGTCAACAGGATAGATCTTCAACGATGAAGGAGGTGATCCCTTGGCATTCGTAATAACCGAAGATTGTGTGGCGTGTGGAACCTGTGCTGACGAATGTGAGGAAAATGCAATTGAAGAAGGAGAAGATATTTACGTGATCGATGAGGAGAAATGTACGGAGTGCGGCACATGTATCGAGGTCTGTCCAACGGAGGCCATCGTCGAGAAATAATGGGGAAAAGACGTGCTGTTCAACTGATCGTGGGCAAAGTGGCCCCCCACCCACTCAAGCCGGAGCCATCCTTCCCGCAACCTTGGGAGAATTCCCTGGTCCTTCGCCTCACTTCTTCCGAGGTAACCCTTTGATGTCTGTGGCCAAAAGGTAACAGACACTTCTCTTCCAACCCCTCAAGGGCTGTGTGACCCTTTCGGGGTTCGCCGGGGGCAATATCTACCCTTTTCAGTCGAGTTTGGATGCTGCGATAAATAACAGTGCTGCGGTTATGCAGTTAAGCAGTTAGAAAAACCTCCTAACGGCAACACTGGGTAACAGAGCACTAAAATTTGGCGGTGCGATAGACAAAAGTTCTGCAGTGCTGCAGCGAAATACAAGTGCGGCGGTCGGAAGGAAGCAGGGATGAGGGTAGAGGTAAGAGGCAGGAGGAGGGGGTCGGC
>CBDUXJ010000138.1:0-6912 GCA_965371165.1 uncultured Syntrophobacterales bacterium
TGGAAGGGGTAAGTATTCCCCGCCTGCGAACCCCGAAAGGGTCACTTCGAAAGCACTAAAGCGAAGGGACAATGGTTCTCTCCCATGAAAAACATCATTCATTATAGAATCGACAGGTTACAAAAATACTTCCTGCAATAATCACGAAACTTGAGTCAATTCCCCTCCATTGAGCGTCCTTGCATTCTCTCACTGGAGGTTTAAGGAGCCGAGCAATGTGGAGGGATTAATCATGTGCTTGGACCACCACTTGGTTCCCTCCAAACCGAAGGCGACCCCCATCAATTCGGTGAAATAGAAAACCGGCAAGCCGAGGGCATCAACGTCTTGCCTCATCTCCAGGTTTATTTGACAGAGGCCACATGAGCAGACAAGACATTGTGCTCCAGCCTCCTGGGCCATTCCGACAATCCTATCCACCAACTTCACTACCCTGTCACCATGGGTCAACGCCAAATCAGCACCACAGCAATCCACCTTATAGGACCAGTCCACCGGGGTCGCACCTAAGGCCGACATCAGCCTATCCAGGTACTGGGGGTTTTCCGGCTCATCCAATTGGGTCACCCTGGGGTGGCGAACCAACGCGCAGCCATAGTAACAAGCCACCTTCAATCCGGTCAGCGGCCTCTTTACCTTTTCCTCGATGCGGCTGAACCCAATTCCGTTGACTACCATGTCGATGAGGGCCCGAATCTTCAAATCCTCGCGGTATGTGAACCCAACGGTGCTTTCAACCTCTTTGCGCATCTCGGGATCCGTTTTGAGCACGCGCTCCGCCCTCTTCAGCATATTGAAACACCCCGCACAGGGAATGACGAGTTCCAGATCCCTCTTTTGAGCCATGGCGATGTTCCTGGCGGGGAGGCAAAGAGAGAGTAACTTGTTCATACTGTGAACAGCTGCCGCCCCACAACAATTCCAGTCCTCGATCTCCACCAGTTCCACACCGAGGGCCTTCAACACGGCCTTGGTCGAGAGATCATACTCCACCGCCGTGGAATGGGATGTGCACCCCGGAAAGTACGAGTACATTGCTCCTTCTTCACCAGAGGCAATTTCCATCATCTCGATTTCCCTTCACGGTCCTCTAAAACTTTGCGTTGCTTCTGAGTTTTCTCATAGATCTCCCGTATGGAGTCAATCCCCTTGATCCGTCGGGGAATCAGCGGAATCTTCCCCTTCATGAATAACTTCATCCCGGGCATCAGATCGGTCCAGTAATCGCCGCTCCGAAGTTTATACTCCATCAACATCGTGGCCTCGTGTATCCTCCCACCCCTTCTTATGCTCTCCATGAACGCGGAATGGAGGGCAACGATACCCCTCTCCTTTGCTTCATACCCTCCCTCCAGGGCCATCTCCCGCAATGCATCCATGAGCAAACCGATATCGATCTCGTTGGGACATCGGGTCCCACAGGTCTCACAGGAGACACAGAACCAAATGGCATTGCTTTCCAAAACCTCTTGTTTTAAACCCAATTGAATCATTCTGACGATGACATTGGGATTGAAATCCATAAAGGGGGCCGTAGGACAACCCACTGAACATTTCAAACACTGGTAGCAGAGCCGGAGGTTCTCACCACATCGATGCTGGACTTCCTCGAGAAAGGCCTGCCTTCCCTTCGGCAGTTCAATGGCGATTACTCGTTCACCCATCGGCCAAACTCCTTTCCCCCTCTCCGGCAAAAGCTTCCATCATCCCGAAAACCTGCATGGCCTTGCTGTTTCTCAATTCACAGGCGTTGTTGGGACAAGCAGCGATGCAGGCACCACAGCCCTGACACAGGGCTTCATGAACCCTCGAGATCCCCCGGTATTCGTCCATCTCCCTGGCCTCATAGGGACAGACTTGCACACAGATACCACATCCGCTACAGATCTCCTCATCGACGAAGGCTACCAGCGGATCCTGAAGCAAAACGTCCTGGGAAAAGAGGGCTTGGATTTTGCTGGCGGTGGCACCTGCCTGGGCCACGGTATCGGTGATATCCTTCGGCCCCTGTCCACACCCCGCCAGAAAAATCCCCTTCGTCGGACTCTCCACGGGATAGAGTTTGATATGGGCCTCGGTCAAGAAACCATGTTTATCCGTGGTGGCCCTCAGCTTAGCCGCGATGTCCTTAATCCCCTCGCTCGGCACCACCGCAGTGGCCAAAACAACCATATCCGCGGCGACCTCCACTCTCCTGTTGGTTAAGGTATCCTCTCCCCAAACCGTAACCTTATCCCCTTCCCGAAAAACCCTGGCTACTCGACCCCTCAAATAGATCAGTTCCTCTTCCTCGATGGCCCCTTGCAAGAACTCTTCGTATCCCTTGCTATCCGTCCTGACGTCCATAAAGAAGATGTACGGCTGGGCGCTCGGAATTTTCTGCTTCAAAAGTTTGGCCTGTTTCGCGGTATACATGCAACAGACCCGCGAGCAGTAGGGCATATACCGCTCCGGATCACGGGATGCTACGCATTGAATGAAAACGACTTCCTGAGGAATCCTCCCATCCGAAGGCCGACGAATCTCTCCCCCCGTTGGACCTGAGGGGGAAAGCATGCGCTCGAAGGCGAGCCCGTCGATCACATCTGGGACGCGCCCGTAACCGTATTCCCCGATCTTCTCCATTGGGAAGAGGTCGGAGCCAGTGGCGACAATGATAGTTCCCACTCGTTCCTCGGAAAACCGTTCTCCTTGATGGTATTCGATGGCCCCCTCCTGACAGGCCTCTTGGCAGATGGTACATTTCTCATCCAAGAAATAGCGACAGTGAATCGGATCGATCACGGGTTTCCCCGAATCTCCGGAAGGAGCCCACGTATAGATCGCCTTTTTCGTGTCCAACCCCCTTTCGAATTCCGAGGGGATCTCAACGGGGCATTTCTCCGAGCACGCTCCACAGCCCGTACATTTCTCCCAATCGACATACGCCGGATTACCACGGATCCGTACATCGAAATTGCCGATAAACCCCTTTACCTCCTCTACCTCACAATACGCCATAACCCTGATCTTAGGGTGACCTTGGATCTCAGCCATTTTGGGGCCGAGGATACACCGTGCATCGTCCAGCTGAGGAAAGGTCTGGGAGAGCTGGAGCAATCGTCCCCCTATGGAAGGCTGTCGCTCCACCAGGATGACATCATAACCCGCATCGGCCAAATCGATGGATGCCGTCATCCCCGCGATTCCGCCGCCGATTACCAAAACCCGTTTCGTCAGAGGCATGGCCAAGGTCTCGAGGGTCTCGTTTTCTCCCAGTTTCTCCAAAACAGACCGGATGATCTCCCCCGCCTTTAGGGTTGCCCTCTCCTTATCCCCTTGATGGACCCAGCTACACTGTTCTCGGATGTTGGCGATCTCACACAAATAGGGGTTGAGGCCTTCAGATGTAACCGCCTTGCGAAAGGTCACCTCGTGCATGCTGGGGGAACAACAGGCCACGACCACTCCATTCAATCCCTCTTCGCGGATGGCATTTCGAATCAGCAGTTGCCCTGGGTCTGAACACATATAAATATAGTCCTCGCTGTAAACCACATCCTCTATCTCGCCTATCTCCCGGGCTACCCTCTTTACATCCACGGTTCCAGCAATGTTTACGCCGCAATGGCAGACAAAAACGCCGATTTTTTTCATGTCCGTATATCCGTGTCCGTCTTCCGTGTCCGTGATTTAACTGACGTGTCCGTGATCCGTGATGCGTGCCCGTAAGAAAGATTAACGGATCACGAATCACGGACAACGGACACGGAACACGGATAAACGATCTCCAAATTCAACGTTGGGCAAACAACGCCTGGACTTTACTCGCCGCGGCATTTCCTTGGGCAACCGTATCGGCGATGTCCTTCGGTCCTTGAGCGCACCCCGCCAGATAGATTCCCTCGACTCCACTTTCCACCGGATAGAGCTTACACTGGGCCTCTGTCAGAAAGCCATATTCATCAGTCCCAATGTGGAGTTTCTCCGCGAGTTCTTTGGCCCCCCGGCTTGGGATTATGGCCGTGGCCAGGACAACCATATCTGCTGCAATCTCCACCTTCTTCCCCGTCAGCGTATCGACCCCCCACACAACGACGTGATCGTTGTCCCTGAACAGGCGCGAAACCCGGCCCTTGAGGTACAGGATACCCTCCTCCATTCCCTGTTGGACGAACTCCTCGTATCCCTTTCCCATTGAGCGGATGTCCATATAAAAGATATAGGCACGACCATCATGGACCTTATGTTTGTAGAGCCTCGCATGTTTGGCCGTGTACATGCAGCAAGCCCGTGAACAGTAGGGCATATAACGCTCCGGATCCCGCGAGGCCACACACTGGATGAAGACCACCTCCTTGGGGACACGACCATCGGAGGGGCGACGGATTTCCCCGGCAGTGGGTCCCGATGCTGAGTTTAACCGCTCGAAGGCCAGGCCATCGATGACATCAGCAACATCCCCGTATCCATATTCCCCGATCTCCTCCTTCCGATAGAGATCGAATCCCGTGGCTACTATTATTGCCCCAACACGCTCCTCGATGAAGGTGTCTTCCTGGGCGTAATCGATGGCGTCAGTAGGACACACCTTCTCACAGACCCTGCACTTTCCCTCCGTGAAATACCGACAGACCTCGGGATTGATAACGGGCTTATTGGGAACGGCCTGGGGGGAAAGGGTGTAGATAGCCTTTCCCGGCCCGATTCCTCGCTCGAATTCCGAAGGTACCTTGCTGGGACATTTCTCCTGACACAGGCCACAGCCAGTGCATTTTTCCCAGTCCACATAAGCGGCCTTCCTACGGATTCTTACGACGAAATCCCCGGCACCTCCGGAAACGGATTCGACCTCCGCATAGGTAACCAATCTGATATGAGGATGCTGCCCCGTTTCAACAGTCTTCGGGGTCAAGGTACACTGGGCACAGTCCAACGTCGGAAACGTCTCGGAAAGCTGAAGCATTCGACCCCCGATCGAGGGAAGTCGATCCACCAAGAGGACCTCATAGCCACCATTGCCCAAATCGATGGAAGCCGTTATTCCGGTAATCCCACCCCCGATTACCATGGCTCGCTTTATGAAGGGGGTCTTTTGGCCTTTTGCGGGTTTTCTTCTTTGAATTTCGCCGATTCCCTCCTCGATGACCTTCAAGACTTCCTCCGTTGCCTCCTGCAGGCTGCCCCTATCCCCCCCCTCAAGGGCAGACCGTATATCGACCACTTCGCTCAGAGAGGGATTGAGTCCCCACTGTCTCAACCCCTTCTTGAAGGTAGGCCCGAATAGTTCCGGTTTAGAGCAGGCCATTACCCCCCGGTCCAATCCGTTCCCTTCCATAAAGGCCCGGATTGCCTCCACCCCCGATTCCGAACAGACCGGCTGATGGTGGATAAGCGGAAGGACGTCCTTTCTCCCCTTCAACCCTTTCACCAGCACCTCTGGGTCGAAGAGGGCCATCCCCTCCAGTTCACATGGACACAGGACCACACCTACTTTACCCATCCCATCCTCACAGTAAGCCCTTCTTCTCCAAGAGGGGACGTGGATCGACGTCGTTTCGATGGAACTCCAATTTCTCCACCGGTAAACCCATGGCCAGCCCTAAGAGCTGGGTAAAATAGATAATCGGTATGCCGGGAAAACCACTATACTTTTGTTGAATCTCCCTCTGCATGTTATCGATATTGAACTGACACAGTGGGCAGGTGGTTGTCACGGCCTCGGCCCCGTTCCTTAAGGCGGAATTGAGAATGGCATACGAACATTCCGTTGCAACCTCCGGGGCTCCAACGGACTGAAAGGCACCACAACACTCGATCTTATAGGGAAAATCCACCGGTTCACAGCTAATGGCTTCCAGAAACTCCTCGAAGATGGTTGGAGCCTCTTTATCGTCGAACTGCAT
Source organism: uncultured Syntrophobacterales bacterium (assembly GCA_965371165.1). GTDB lineage: Bacteria > Desulfobacterota > BSN033 > WVXP01. The sequence continues at coordinate 5,886 of CBDUXJ010000138.1, forward strand.
CTCCTCGAAGGGACGAAGGAGCATACACCCATAGAAGGGGGCTATCCTCATTCCTTGGAGGTCTCTCTTCAAGGCTCCTTTTATGGTGTCGAACCCCACCTCCCCCTTGAGGATCTCCAAATAGTGGAGTACCTGAACATCTCCCTGGTAATCCATTTCAATAAAGGTGTTGATCTTCTCCCGTTTTTCCTTATCCCCCTTGATAAGCTCGTTGGTCCGTTTGATCACGTTAAAACAGACGGAACAGAGGGTGGTCAGTGCACTTCCCTCCTCTTTCGCCCTGGCCAGTATTCGAGCGGGGGGCGCCAGGGCCATGATATTATCCTTCGCCAGGGGAAATGTGGCGCCACAGCATGTCCAGTTGGAGAGCTCCTTCAATTCAAATCCGAGTGCCTTCGCACACTCCCTTCCCGCTTCGTCCAGGTTTTGAGCTTTCGTATACAGAGTACATCCGGGAAAATAGAGAAATTCCATTTACTGCTCCCTCAGGGACGAGCGATCCCGTTCCATTAAGAAGTGAACTTCCTGAATCCGCTGATCAGCGCAATTTGGGGAACTCGCTCCATAAAGTCCTCCGATAATTCCGCTACTTCAAGATGATCGAGGCGCTCCTTCTTCCTCAAAATAACCAACCTTATCGCCTCCATGATCCTTGCGACATCGAGACCCTTGGGACACCTGGAGGTACACTGGAGACAGGAGGCACACATCCAAAAGGTATTGCATTCGAGGACTTCCTCCTCCAGGCCGAGAAGGCTATACCGGATAACCTGATGAGGACCCAAATCCATGGCAAAGGCGACGGGACAGCCGGCAGTGCAATTTCCGCACTGATAGCAGGCAAAGAGGTTTTGACCGCTGATCTCCTCTACTTTCTGGGAAAACTCGTTATGAACCTTGCCTCTGGAAATCTCAATCTTCATTCTGCTTCTCCCGTATGGACTGAGGTCTAGGCGGGCCCTTTGAAGGAATCTTGACGGCTTCGTAAAAAGTCCATCTGCGGCGTTGCGCTTCATCTTTAGTCACT
>CBDUXJ010000139.1:0-6843 GCA_965371165.1 uncultured Syntrophobacterales bacterium
ACAAAAGGCTTGTTGGATTTGATGGCATGCTGAAAGACATCCTTGAAGTCACCCGGCTTTTCAACCTTTGCCCCATTTGCTCCGCAGGCCTTCGCCAGAGCGGCAAAATCGGGATTATAGAGCTCTCCCGACTCATCCTTTTTGAAACTGGTAACAATTTCACGCTTCGGCCAGACCCCATTGGCCTGATGGCGAATCACGTTCCATCCATAATTGTTCCAGACTATCCAGATAGCAGGGATATCATATTCGACTGCGGTGCAGAGGATGTGAGGGGTCATCATGAATCCGCCGTCCCCACAGATCGATACGCAGACCCTATCCGGCGCGGCCAGCTTCGCTCCCAATACCCCACACACACCGAATCCCATCGCGGCAAACCCCCACGACTGGAGCATCGTGCCGGGTTCGTATGCCTCGTAAAATTGGAGAAACCAATTATGGTGCTCCCCCACATCAGAAAGGAGAATACCATCCCTCGGCATGATCGCCCGCACATCCTTCACCAACCGCTCCGGCCTTATGGGAACAACCTCTGAAGTGAAATGCGGGCTGTTGAACTCCACCCACCCCTTTCTCCACCTCTGAATCTCATTTAACCAAGCCCTGTTTCGCTTCTCGTCTTTCTTCACCCTGATCTCGGCCGACGTCAAGAGTTCCCTCAGGAAAGCCTTCACATCACCGAGGATACCGAGGGTGGGCGGGTAGTTCCTCCCGAGTTCATCGGCATCGATCTCCACGTGGATCAGTTTCGTTGGTGGGATATTGAAGGTGTACCCGGGTATCCAGGCGCTGCTTTGACGGTCATCAAACTTAACTCCCAACCCCAGGAGAACGTCACAGGAACGGCAGGCCTCGTTGGCCATGTATGTCCCGTTCCGCCCGATCGCACCCAGGCTTAAAGGATGATCCTCCGGAACGATCCCCTTGCCATTGGCCGTCGTGGCCACCGGTATGTTGAGTAATTCGCCCAATTTCCTCAGCTCAGGTGCTGCTTCGGACAAGACTGCCCCATGGCCCGCAAGGATGCACGGTGTATCAGTGCTCAGGAGCAGCTCGAGGGTTTCCTCGACGAGTTTTGGATTGCCCGCACCCCTGGATGTAATCCCTCCCCGCCAGAGCTCCGGCTCGGGAACTTCGACATCCGCCTCCTCCGCGAAGCAGTTCAGGGGGATATCGATATGCACCGGACCCGTCCTTCCGGTCAGCATGGTTTTGAAGGCCTGTCGAATAGCCAGGGGGATCATTTCCACCCGGGTGGGCTGGAACGACCTCTTCACATAGGGGCGGAGAATGTTAGGGTATTCCGCCTGATAGTGACGACCCGTCTCCTGGAATGGAGACCTGTTGAATTGAGATGTCGGGACGTTTCCGGTAATGGCCAGGAAGGCTGATGAGTCCATCATGGCTGAAGCCACCGCTGTGGGAAGGTTGGTTGAACCAGGCCCACAGGAGGTGAAGGTGGCGACGGGCCTATGGGCAACCCGGAAGTAGGCATCGGCCATGTGACCTGCAGCCTGTTCATGTCTCACCGTCATGGCCTTAATTTTATCCTGCCGATCGTACAAAGCATCGAGAAATCCGATAATCCCGTGCCCGCAAAGGCCGAATATGTACGGAACCTTTTCCTTCACGAGATATTCCGCAATAATGTCAGCTCCCCTCATCCTTGCCATGATACACCCCTTGTTCTGCTATGAATCTATGGACGCCGTGTTCACGCGTATTCCAATAGATCGATTTAGAGGTAAGGGGGGAGTTTCCTCCCCCCCCTTTCACGGGTTTACCATACCCCGTATTTCTTGGACATCTCATCGTAATCGAGAAGCTTCCGCGTCTCGAACGGTACGGAGTACTCCTTAGCATTTGCTTTGTCCACGATCAGAACGGGGAGGATGATCCTCTTCGGAATCTTCTCTCCGCGGAGATACTTGATGGCCGCTTTGGTAGCCAGGTATCCCTGGTGGAGACCAGCATAATCGGCTGAGGCGTACAACCTGCCTTGCTGAATGGACTGAGCTGCATCGTAGTTGGCATCAATCCCCGTCACCTTGATCTCCTTCAGCCTTCCAGCCGCGTCAATGGCCTCTATAGCGCCGAGGCCCTGCTCGTCGTTGGCCGCGAGAACCAAGTCGATTTTAGGGAACCGCTGGAGGAGATTCTCCATGACCTGCATGCCCTTCAGTCGATTGTAGTTCGCCGGCTGGGCCGTAAGGAGTTTGATTCCCGGGGTTTCCTCGATGGCCTTGATAAACCCCTTGTGACGCATTTGAGCGGTGATGGCTCCGGGAACACCGTCCTGGACGATCACATTTCCCTTTCCCCCGATTTTCTTGAACATGTACATGGCCAGTTCGTAGGCCAGTCTTTCGTCATCGGATCCCACGTAGATCTTATATTTCCCGCCGGCCATCTCGTTGCAGTAATTGAAGACGGGAATACCCGCCTTATTCATCTTCTCGACGGTGGTCACCAAGGCCTTATAGTCAACGGGCACGAAGACGATGGCATCGGGCCTCTTGAGGATGATATCCTCCATCATCCTCGTCTGCTCAGCGATGTTGTCGGACTTGGGGGGCGAGGTATACGTGATCTTAATATCCTTGTACTCAGCCGCGGCCCTTTGGCCCCCCGTCCAGCATGCCTTCCAGAATGGGTTGACGATATTCTTGACCGAAAAGACAACCCACTTCTCCTTTGCCAACCCCGTCGCGGCGAAGGAACCAACGAGAAACAGGGTCACAATGACAATTAATAACGTTTTCGATCTCATCTCTTATTCCTCCTTTTGAAATGTCTTAACTGTTGTCAAAAACAATCCTCAATTACAAACCGAACGAAATGAGCTATCACCTCCTCTCAGAATTCAGTAATCTAACATTCGAATGCTATCACCCCCTTTCTGCCCTGACAAATCAGGCAGCCTGTAGTTTCTTGGCCCGGAGTACATCCACCGCCACCGAGAGGATGACGATGGCCCCAACCACGAAGGGTTGCCAATAGGTTTCGATCCCAATCAGGTTCATCCCGTTGATAATGAGACTTATGATGATGGCTCCGAAGATCGTCCCCCCAATGCCCCCCTCTCCGCCGTAAAGCGATGTGCCACCGATGGTTATGGCCGCAAGGCAGGGAAGCAGCAGTGGGTCTCCGATTCCCGCCTCGACCGCGTTAATCCGCGAAATATAGACAACCCCTGCAAAGGCTGCCAGCAAGCCGCTCAGGGTGTAAGCCATGATCTGTATTCTTCGAATGCGAACCCCGGAGAATCGAGCGGCCTCATAGTTAGCCCCGATGTTGTAAATGTAGCGGCCGAAGGTGGTGTAGTTGAGCACCAGGTAGAGAACCCCGCAAAGGGCGAACATGAGGATGACCGGAACGGGAATGCCGAGGATATAGCCGGCCCCGAAGAACCGGAAGGCCTTCGGGAAACCCCAGATGATCTCGGCCTTCATAAACATGAGGGCAAACCCCTGAGCCATCCACATCATTCCATAGGTCACGACAAAGGCCGGCAGGCCGACAAAGGCGATCAATACCCCATTGACCAACCCGCACAATGCGCCAATGCCTAAGCCCACCATGATGGCGAGGATCATGGGTTCGGTCTTCAAGAACCACCCCATGATACAGGCCGAAAAGGCCAGGACTTGGCCGATGGAGAGGTCTATCCCTTCCGACAGGACGACTACGGTAAGGCCCGATGCCAGAAGGAAGATAAGCGAGGATTGACGGAGCACGTTGATGAAATTATTGATCGAAAGGAACTCAGGCCTGGCCACGCCCAAGATGGCTGCAATAATGAATATGACAGCCAGCCGCATAATGAGAGCTAGATATTGCCTGATCAACATTTGATCCCCCTCCCCTCGAGATTAAGACAGCCTTTGAACCTTGGATTGAACCCTGCCCAGGCTCTTCATCATTGTCTGTCCCTTATCAACGTCTCAATTCCCTGTCCCTTCATTTCTGACCCCGCACCATGGGCTAATCGCCCTTCAGGGAATCATAGACTACGGCTAAGATCAGATACGCGCCCACGCCCACCACCTGAACGGCCGGCGGAACACCCAGGACGCTCAAGCCGTTCTGCAAGACCACTATAGTCGCCGCGCCGGCCAGGCTTCCCCATGGATTTCCATTGGCCAGTGTCCACGAACAGCCACCCACGATAACCGAAGCAATGGCTTCGAACTCCAGCCCGAATCCCACCAGCGGGTGTGCGGCATTTAGCCTCGAGGTCATGACCAGGGCGGCAACGCCCGCGTATGACCCCGCGACTCCGTAGATGGCGCTCTTGAAGAAAATGTCGTTCACACCGACTAAGTGGACGGCTTCCTGGTTTCCGCCAATGCCGAAGATATAGGTCCCGAAGGTGGTGTGGTAGAGAAGCACGTGGTTAAAGAGAATCACGAAGATCAAAATAATGACCGGGAACGGAAGTCCCCATAGAGAGCCGCCCGCGATGAACCTGAAGGATTCGGGGAAACCGGGGATCGAGCCCCCTTTGGCCATGACCAGGGCCAAGCCGGTAAATACTCCCATGTTTCCGAAGGTGGCCACAAAGGGAGGCAATTTCACCTTTGCGATCAAAAACCCGTTGAGAAACCCACCGGCGGTACCCAGGACGATGGAAATAAAGATCACCTCGGGCAGCCCGAGCCCTCCGTGCAAAGAAACGGCCACCACGACACCGCAAAAAGAAACCAGCGGGCCGGACGACAGATCGATACCTTCAGCCAGGATGACCAGGGTCTGGGCCAGGGCAAGAATGGCCAACACGGTGCCCTGAAGCCCCAGGTTGAAAAGATTCTCCCCCGTCCAAAAGTGTTCGGAGATGATCGAGCAGGCTATCAGCAGAAAAACGAGCGCGAAGGCCGCGGCGGGGATCTTCTTGAAGGCTTTCTTGAACTCTTTTCTGTCCACTTTATCTCCTCCTCGTGCTTCAAGACCCCGGGGAAACGACCTTTATCGATAGGGGATGCGGATTGGTTGATATCCGGCCCGTACCGACCACATTGCAGAGTCATGACGAGGCCTCATGGCCATCACGCCGCACTTCCCGCCATGGCGTATTTCAAGACTGTCTCCTGGTCTGCCTCATCCCCCTGCAGCTCTTTGACGATCCGTCCCCCGTGCATGACGTAGATTCGGTCGCTCATATGCAGGACCTCCGGCAGTTCCGATGAGATCATCAGAATGGCCGCGCCTTGTTTGACCATTTCATTCATGAGCTGGTGGATCTCCGCCTTTGCCCCCACATCGACGCCTCGCGTGGGCTCATCAAAGATGAATATCTTGGCTTGGGTGCAGAGCCACTTGGCCACAACCACCTTCTGTTGATTGCCGCCGCTCAAAAATCTGACGATGCGCATGAGGGAAGGGGTCACGATCCGCAGCGCCTTGACGTACTCATTGACCGCCTTTGACTGCTTGGCCGGGTTGATAAGCCCCCGAGGAAAGAGTTTTTTCAGGCTGGCGATGATCACGTTCTCCTTAAGGGGGAGAATCAAAGCCAAGCCTTCTTTCTTACGATCCTCGGGAATGAAACCAATTCCCAACGCCACGCTCTTTGCCGGAGTCATCGAGACGTTTTTCCCAAAGATCTGTACCTCGCCATCGTCATAACGGTCGACACCGAATAGAACTCTGGCCAGTTCCGTCCGCCCAGCTCCCACCAATCCCGCCAATCCAACGATCTCCCCGCTGCGGACGTGGAGGTTCACATTTCGTAGGGCGCCCTCCCGGGAGAGATTCCTCACGTCCAGGGCTACTTCGCCTTTCTCCTTCAAAAATTCCCTGGAGAAATAGGCGGTCATGCTCCGACCGACCATGAGTTTGATGATTTCATCGAGGTCTTTCACCTCGCCGACCTTCATCGTGTCCATGACTTTGCCATCTCTCAGCACGGTGACCCGATCCGCAACATCGAAGATCTCCTCGAGACGATGGGAGATATATATGATGCCGATGCCCTTCTTCTTGAACTCCTCAATGGACCGAAATAGCTCCTCGATCTCTTTTTGGGTCAGGGAGGCCGTAGGCTCGTCCATCACCAAAATGGAGGCTTTTATGGAAAAGGCCTTAGCCATCTCGACCAGTTGCATCTGGGCCACGCCCAGCTCGACTGCGTTGACCTTGGTGTCTATGGCAGAGCCGATTGATTCCAGAATCTCTCGGGCATCCTCGTTGAGCCGCGGATAGTCGATGAGGAAGGGAAGCCACTTTCGATGGGGCTCCCTACCCAGAAAGATGTTCTTTGCCACGGAGATATAGGGCACTAGGTTCAGCTCCTGATAGATCACGCTAATCCCCATGTTGAGGCCGGCCTTGGGGTTTCGGATCGCGACCTTGTCCCCTCGGTAGTAAATCTCTCCCTCCATGGGGGGGTACACTCCCGCGAGTATCTTGATTAAGGTGGATTTTCCGGCCCCGTTCTCCCCAACGAGGGCATGAACCTCACCCCTTTTCAGGTCGAAATCGACCTTGTCCAGCGCGCGGACACCGGGGAAATCCTTGCTGACTCCCTTGAATTCCAAAATCGTTTCATTCGCGGGTTGGGCTCCCATTGTTATTCACTCCCTCCTATGAATTTTTTCGACTCATCTTCTTCCACGTCTGTCTCACCTTCGTCTCCGTGACATCCTCACTAAGCGGAGAATTTATCGCCATGAACCGGCACATCTCCGAGCCTCGATTCTCTGCTCGGTGCTCGGCAGAAGCCGGGATGTAAATCAATTCCCCCCTCTTCACCTGATATTCTTTGCCCCCAACAGTTGCCATGAGCTCTCCTTCCAGGACGAAATAGACCTCAGTAGTCTCCCTGTGAGCGTGGAACGGGCA
>CBDUXJ010000140.1:0-6824 GCA_965371165.1 uncultured Syntrophobacterales bacterium
GCCGGATAAAGCTAAGTCCTGAGGGAATACGTTCGTCATCGAACTTATGAATCGAGGGACTTAGGATTCCTCTTCTTCGAAAATCTCTTCCCCCTTGTAGGTCCCACAATGAGGACAGACGTGATGAGGTAGTTTTGGTTCATTACATTGAGGGCATAAGGATAAACTGGTGGATGCCAACTTCTTGTGGGTCCTATGCTTATCCCTCCGTGATTTGGACCACCTTCTCTTCGGAACTGCCATTGGTTCAATTCCCTTCCCGTGCCCGGCCGATCTTAAGCCCCTTCAGCGGGGCAAACCGCTCATCGACAACCTCCTCCTTGCATGAACAACTTCCGCGATTGAGGTCCTCCCCACAAGTAGGACATAGCCCCTTACAAGATGGACGGCATAACGGCTTATATGGGATGTCAAGCAGAATTTGTTCTCGAACGACCGCCGAGAGGTCAATTTCACCTCCATAATAGTAGCTCGACCTCAGGTCTTCCATATTGAGCTCTTCTTCCTGGGGCAGGGATTCATCTTCGAAGGGAACTAACGTCACTTCGCAGGTAGAATCGAGAGGGAAACGAAAGTCCTCCAGGCATCGACTACACTGGAGGATTATTTCCGCTTCTATCCGCCCCCTTATCCAAACGGCCTTGTCCGATTTATTGATCATCAAGTCACACCGGGCGCCTTTGTCGAAAGAAAAATCGATATGGGGCAAATGGAGGAGCGGCTCCTTCAGGCTCGCCTCTTCCTCAACCAATTGAATCTGTATCCCTTCTTCCGGTATATCCTCTATGTTTAGCTTAGTCATGATGGGACTATTCCCCAAAATCTCGCCTCATAGCGATTGAACCCCTCATGGCAATGTGAACCTCGATTTAAATTTTGTAAGTATATAGAAATCTCCCTTTTTGTCAAGGGCAAACACGTATTCATCACGGGAGGTTTCCGTGTTTTCAGGGAACCTCGTTATCAATATCCTGTGTGCCCTTCGTGCGTGGGCGACAAGGGGAAGGGATCGAGCCTCTGTGGCAACAAATCAGCGCAAAGTCTAACAAATTTTCCATCCACCCATTGTAATTGCCCCATGGTTTTAGTAAAATCTTACCATTTTTCAGGGAGGAATCACAGATGACGGACTGGACCATGGCCTTCACGGTCTTTGCCTTCGGTTTCTCCGGCGTCTTCATCACATTGGCACTCTTGATGATAGTGACAACCATTTCCGGCCTCATCATTACGAGGCTATCCAAGGGGAAGTAAAGGTAAATAGTTCCTCGGGAAAGGGGGAGAAGCCGCGATGGCGGAATCTTTTTTCAATACCATCATTCTCAAAACCGGTCTCGTTCACCTGTACTGGGGACATGTGGTCATGTGGGCCATCGGGTTCGCCTTCATCTACCTCGCCATTAAAAAGGATTTCGAACCCCTCTTATTGGTCCCCATTGGCTTCGGGATTTTCATCGTCAATCTGCCCATCACGCCCCTTATGGGAATTTCCGAGGGAAAACGTGAGTTGATCAATATCTTTTACCACTACGGCCTCGAATGGGAGGTCATCCCTCCCCTCATCTTTCTGGGAGTCGGGGCGCTTACGGACTTCGGCCCCCTGATCGCAAACCCTAAGACCTTCCTCTTGGGAGCGGCTGCACAGTTTGGGGTTTACGTTACCTTCTTCGGGGCACTGTTGCTGGGTTTTGGGATCAAGGAAGCCGCATCCATTGGAATCATCGGGGGGGCGGATGGACCGACTACCATCTACCTCACCGCCAAGCTGGCCCCTCATCTGCTGGGACCTAATGCCATCGCGGCTTACTCCTATATGGCCATGGTCCCCTTGATTCAGCCCCCCATCATGAGGCTATTGACCACCAAGGAAGAACGGGTGATGGTGATGAAGCAGCTCCGGCCCGTATCGAAGCTGGAGAAGGTCTTGTTTCCCCTCATCGGTACGGCCATTATCTGCCTGCTGGTCCCGGATTCCGCTCCCCTCATGGCCATGCTCATGTTAGGAAACCTCTTTCGGGAGTGTGGGGTGGTGGAGAGGTTGACCAAGACATCCCAGAATGAACTCCTCAATATTGTCACTATCTTCCTGGGAATCTCGGTGGGGGCAACCATGAAAGCTGAGGGATTTCTGCACTGGCAACCCATCTATATCTTCTTATTAGGGCTGGTGGCCTTTTCCTTCAGCACGTTTGGTGGGATACTCTTGGCAAAGCTCTTCAACCTCTTCCTCAGGGAGAAGATCAACCCCCTTATTGGGTCGGCCGGTGTTTCCGCCGTCCCCATGGCCGCAAGGGTCTCCCAAAGAGTAGGGCAGCAGGCAAACCCAACAAACTTCCTTCTGATGCATGCCATGGGGCCTAACGTGGCCGGAGTCATCGGTACGGCTACTGCGGCTGGATTATTTTTATCAATTCTAAGGTAAGGAGGGTAATAAGCATGACAAAAACGGTCCCAAAGAATCCATTAAAGGTTACGGACTTGACCTTGCGAGATGGACATCAATCCCTATTGGCAACCCGCTTGAGAACGGAGGACATGGTCCCCATCGCTAAAGAAATGGATAAGGCCGGTTTTTACTCAATGGAGGTGTGGGGGGGGGCAACATTCGATGCTCCCCATCGCTTTCTGGGCGAGGACCCCTGGGAGCGGCCCCGGACTTTGAAGAAATTGATGCCCAACACTCCCTTTATGATGTTACTACGAGGACAAAACCTCGTGGGCTACCGAAACTACCCCGACGATGTGGTCGAGGCCTTCATCGAGCAAGCGGCTGAGGTGGGAATCGATATCTTCCGGTGTTTCGATGCTGTCAACGATGAACGCAACTTCCAGACGCCTTTTAAGGCGATCAAAAAGTGCGGCAAACATATTCAGGGATCTATCTGCTACTCCCTGACGGAGCGAAAGATGGGGGGGCCTGTGTATAACCTTCAGTATTACCTGGAAAAGGCCCGCATCATCGAGGACATGGGAGCGGACAGCCTCTGCATTAAGGACATGGCCGGTCTCTTGGCCCCCGACGATGCTTACACGCTCATCAAAGCCCTCAGGGAAAGGGTGAAGATTCCCATCCAGCTCCACACCCATTACACCAGTGGGTTCGGGTCTATGACGTACCTGAAGGCTGCCGAGGCCGGAGTGGATATCATCGATACGGCCCTGGCACCCTTTGCCATGCGGTCGGCCGCACCCGCCATTGAACCCATCATGGTAACTCTAGATGGAACTGACCGGGAAACGGGGTTGGATCTCAGGCAGTTAATGAAATTAGGTGACTATTTCGAATCCATCGCCCCCAAATATCGGGATTTTTATGGCCAGACCAAGATGGCGGTGATCGATACCGGCGTTCTCGTCCACCAGGTTCCGGGCGGAATGATCTCCAACATGGTGAACCAACTCAAGGAACAGAAAGCCTTGCATCGCCTGGACGAAGTCTACCAGGAGCTTCCCAAAACCAGGAAGGATATGGGGTACCCTCCGCTTGTCACCCCCACCTCCCAAATCGTAGGCGTTCAAGCCGTCTTAAATGTCCTCTTCGGTCGCTATAAATGGATTCCCGAAGAGACCAAGGCCTACGTCTATGGACTCTATGGCAAATCCCCGGTTCCCATTTCCGAAGAGATCCAGAAGACTATCCTCAAGGGGTATAAGAGGGGCGAAACGCCCATCACCTGTCGGCCCGCCGATACTTTGGAGCCGGAACTGGAGAAGGCAAAGGAAGCAACGAAGGGTATCGCTAAGAATATTCAGGATGTCCTCATCTACGCCCTTTACCCCACCACAGGGATGCAATTTCTCAAATGGAAGTACGGGCTCGAGCCGATGCCCGACAAGTTCAAACCCAAAACGATGGAGGACATCAAGAGGGAGGATGAACTCATCGAGAAGGCCAAACGAGGTGAATTGGTAGAAGTCCAAAAGGCCGCATGAACCCTGCTGGTATGCTTTTTTTATAATTGGTGGAAGACGATAACCAGGGTAGCCTCCAAGGGGATGCGATAAAATCCATCCCCTCTTTCCTTTCGTTGAACGGCTCAACCGAAGGGGGGGGTAATATTGACGTCATTGTAAAAAGTTGAAATCAGACGGCAAAGAAAAAAGATCCAGATGTAAGGCGCGCAAATCCTGAGGAATGAGGCGTACATAGAAGTACGCTGCAGTGACAAAGGATGAAGCGCAACGCAGCTAGATGGACTTTTTACGAAGCCGTCAATATTCCATCTCATCCACAGTTTCATAACCGTATATCACTGGACGGAGTTTTCCCTCATCTAAATAGACATTGCACTTAGAGCATAGCGGGCGAACCCTTCCATCCTTACTAAAAACATATTTTACCTCCGTGCTGCAAACCGGACACACTTTCTTTCCGAAAGACATGACCTGCCTCCTCCATCAATATCGCCCCGGTTTACCCATCTATCATTTTCCATGCCAAAAGCCTTCGAGAAACGGTGAATTGGAAAATCACAACCCCCCCCCTAAATCATTGACATTGTGACCTTTGGAGCCTCAATGCTTTTTCATGTCCATACCACCGAGAAGGGAAGAAGTGACGATTATTGGTAAGGGTAATAGCAAAAATTGCTCAGAGCAGCTTTTCCAGTTTTACAGTGAACTCAATTTTTTACTTGACAAACGGTGGGGGAAACATGTCAATTGATCCGGGTGAGTCGCGTGACCTTATACCGGATGATCGGGAAGGGAATGGTTCCCTCCTAATAAGATAGGGGGAAAAGGCTATTCAATCGGAGGGAACTGATTCAGTGGGTGAAGTCCCAGAGGGAGGGCAAGAACTTCCAGAGAATTTCAAATAGGGGGGAATGATGGGCATATTTATCATCAAAGACCGGAGAAAGTTTCTACGATTTAACTGCTCACACTTGGCCTCCTATATCCGATTTGATGATGAAGGGAGGCAATGTGAAGAGGAGAAGGTGAAAACCGTGGATATCAGCCAGGATGGACTGAGCATTCAAACATACTCCACGATCCCGGTGAACGAGGTATTGGACTTAACGGTGGCCATACGGGAGAAATTATTTAACGCCCGGGGGAAAGTGATCCGTTGCGAACCCTCTTCCGACGGGAAATTCAATGTGGGGATTACCTTTTTGGGAGTGGATGAAGGTAATTTCCATATCTTGTACAATTACTTTCAGGAGATCCTCGGTGGCAAAGAATGATGGTCTTGTAAAAAGTTATCTTCACTACGGCTTAATAAGAACCCCAACCTCTTCTTTCCCCTTTTCGAGTTTGATCCCAACGGAGGATCCGCACCGGGTACAAAGGTATTCATACTCATCCCCCTCGGGCAAGATCAGAAGTAACTTCTTCCTTACACGAACCGCCTCCCTGCAATGGGGGCAATAGAGGGAAGTGGCCTCAAATTGCTCGTACGCCTCGGTGGGATTACCATCGAAATGCGCCAAGTCAACCTCCACGTCGTTCTTTTACCGTAATCCACGCCGTTTACCAAAACTTAAGCACCAAAAGGGTAAATGTCAAGGTCGTGATCGAAGGCCCCTGGGTAAGGCGGTGGACCGCCAGGTTGAGGTTGAGGCTAAGGTTAAGGGCGAGGATAGAGGTTTGAGGTTGGAGGCGCGTGTATGATTTCGGATTGCGGAATGCGGAGGAAACCATTTCGGATTTCGGAATTCGGATTGCGGATTGCGGATTTAAAACCATGAGATAAAGATAGTTCGGATTTCTGATCTCGGATTGCGGAATGAATGCAGCTAAAGGCTCAAGGTCTGAGGTTGGAGGTTAGAGGCAAAGGCTAAGAAAACAAAAACCGTGCTGCGGCACGGCGGGTTCCCCGCCAGGTTGAGGTTAAGGTTGAGAGGTAGGAGGTTGAAGGGATAACCCGGGGGCTGGTGTTTGCCCCCTTGCTCACCCCCGTCCAGCAAACTACGCTCAGGAACAACGGAATTCTTGCGAAACTCCATAAACTTATACTGAATAAACCAAATAAACCGAAAAACGGAACAAACCGAATAAACGAGATAGACCACCTAAACGACCTAAACGTTCTAAACCATCTAAACGATCTAAACCAGATATACCAGACAAACCCGAGGAACCCGGAAAGCTCCAGACTGAGTCGCCTTTGCCCATGGGCGAAAATAATGAGGCGAATCATTCCTCAATGAGCGAATAAAAAAAACGGAGCGTAAACGAGCTCCGTCTTTGATCGGTAACCTTAAGGTTTCGAATTATCCTCGGTCATCAAGGATCCTTGCGGATGAACTTCCGGCATGTAAAACATATTCTCCACAATTGACACTGGCATTTTGCTTCGCACAATTCTCGCACAACCTGTTAAACTGATGTTGAGAGAGAAAGGAACGATTGCATTTCAAACACCTTCTCGTCTCCCGCCGGTTATCGGTATTTCTGGCTAACATCGAACCCTCCTTAATTTGTCTACCATGTCCTATCAATGGCTGGAACACTGGCCATTCTCGACCATTATTGAGAGTTAATAGTGTATTTCCTCCCTAAAACCAGCTCCAAAAGGGTCAGGATAGCAGCAATCGCAAAAAGAAGGAGAACCCATGGAATGTAGAGAAATTTCCTCAAAGTTGCTTTCATGGTAATTAACCGATATCATTTCAAGGTGATTTTACTGCATTTTTTGTGCCAATTTTCCATCAATCCATGAAAATATATACACTTTCGGGATACAATTTATCCGGGGCGATGAAATACCATTGGGGAAGTATGGTAACACTCGAGGGTGAGGAGGCGGGGAATACTTACCCCTTCCAGCCGGGTCTGGGTGCTGCGGTTTGAAGGATAGGATTACGCTCAGGAACAAC
>CBDUXJ010000141.1:0-6808 GCA_965371165.1 uncultured Syntrophobacterales bacterium
CGCTTGAACTCGGGCAAGAGATCCTCATCCCTGATGATATCCTTTACCCGCGACTGAAACCAGAAGTGAACCTTAAGGCCCGATTTCCCCAGTTCCTCCAGAAATTCCTCGACCCGTTTGCGACTCCAATTGAAGCTATTTTCATTGAAGACGAGTAGCGTCTTTCCGTACAGCCTGTTGAGATGAGCCATCTCCTCAACAACCCTCTTTCCACTCCTGGCTCGCCAATAGCCCTGCCAGAAGGCCGTTTCGGAACAGTAAGCACAACGATCACCACAACCCCTGCTGGTAGAAAGCCCAAAGGCCCTCCTTCCCATGCCGTGCCAATAGTAGGCATCGCTCTCCACTTCGATGAGATGGTACGCGGGCAGGGGTAGGGCATCCAACTCCGGGATGAACGGCCTGATCGGGTTCACTACCACCTCTCCGTCCTCCGAGAAGGCCAGGCCCCTAATCCCCTTCACCCCTTCCCAATCACCTTCGCTGGCCAGGGAAACGAGTTCAACCATTGACTCCTCGCCTTCCCCCAAGAGGATGTAGTCGATTTCCGGAACCTCTCGGAGGATAGACTTGGCCACCAGGCTGAAATGGCTCCCGCCGGCCACGATCATTGATCGTGGAGAGAGCCGTTTGGCCAGAAGAATGGACTGTAAAGCCTCGGGCGAAAAGCAGGTGGTCCCACCAGTGACCCCGATGATATCGGGTTGAACCTCCGAAATCCTCCTTGCCAAATCGGACCAGGGCCTCTTGAAGGTGGTACAGTCAAGGATTTGAGGGGGGAATCCCGCCTCTTCGAGGTATGCGCCCACGTTCAAAAGGCCGAAGGAAGGGGTCCACATCCTCAGCCCGGGAAAGAGCCGATGGGGGGGATCCACCAGAAATATCTTCGGTTTGACCTTTATGGCTCTACCTCCAGGTATTCCATCATCCTGCCTATCCTCTGCTGGATCGTCTCGGGAATTCGATATAAGAGGGTGCCCTTGGAATCGGTCAGCACGTGGATGGTTCGCCCCGTCGCTAAGATTTTTTCCGTCTCTGCGTGAAGCACGGCATAGGTGAAGATGAGGTTGGCCAATTCCGACTGTTGCATCCCCGTCCTAATGACGACTTCATCGTTCGGCCTGGCGGGTTCCTTGAATTTGCAGTGTACCTCAACCACGGGGGCGAGAAAGCCCGCCTCCATGAGCTTGAGGGGATCCAATTCGAATCGCCGGGCGAGCTCATTTCGGCTCACCTCGAACCAATTGAGGTAGTGGCCATGCCAGACTACTTGATAGAGGTCGACCTCGGTGAAACGAACCTTAACTCGCGTTTCGTGAAACTTCATCGAACCTAAACTTCCCCACGGAGCTGGGATCCCCCGTTGCCGTGGTTTTGATTCCCCTGTCGATCCACCGAATCAATTTACAAAGGGTGGCATCGTATCCAACCTCGATAAACAAGGTGACTCCGCGACCAACGAGCTCCCTGACACATCCTTCCCAGTAAACCGGCCGGCATATCTCCTCGGCCAAAAAGGCCTTGATGTCCCCCGCTCTAAGGAACGAGAGAGTCATGTGATTCAATATCGGGATCCTGGGTTTCCTAACTGTAATGCGATCTACCAGCTCCAGGATTTCGACCCGAACGGGTTCCATGAGGTCGGAGTGGAGAGGGACCGAAAATGTGAGCTGATGGGCGGCAATGGCCCCCATATCGAGGGATAGAGGGATGACCCTGTCGATCCCTTCCTTTAATCCGGAGAGTACAAAATTCCTCGAACCATTATAGTTGGCGATGGAGATCCGATACCCATCCAGCTGATCCCGAATCCTCTCGATTTGATCCATCCCCAGGCCCAGGATGAGGCACATGGATCCTCCTATTTCCCTTGCCCGTTTCTCGATGAGGAGTCCGATATCCCTGGTAATAAGGAGCCCCTCCCGAAAGTCGATGCTTCCCGAAGCCACTAAGGCCGCATAGATTCCCATACTGTGTTCGGCGATAACATGGGGGAATATTCCCTCCCGTTGCAACCGGTAATAGTGAATGAGGCTGATGACGTAACTGGAGAGCTGCAGCTTGACATTGAAATACGGCTCCCAAACCCCCTCTTGAAAGGAGAAATTGAGGACGTCAAACTCGGTGACCCGCAGGGTTTCCTCGTAAATCTCATGGGCTAACCCATCCCCGTAAAGGGGGTGATGTGGGGGCAGGTAAGGGCGCTCCTGGAGCTGTCCGGGAAAGCAGCAACAGGTTTCCCCCCTCTTCCGCCTTATCCGACTACCCATTTTTCAGCCCGTACCGGAGTTGTCGACGACGTACTGGGCAATGGTCCTCACGGATTGAAAGACCTTCTGCCCCACTTCCGCATCGGGGATGACTACCCCATATTCCTTTTCCAGCCCCAGGACCAGCTCCAAAGCATCGATGGAATCCAGCCCCAACCCCTCGCCGAAAAGAGGATCGTCGGTTCCGATATCTTCGGGCGAGACTTCCTCCAGCTTGAGCCGCTCGATGATGAGCTTCTTGAGTTGAAGGATGAGCTCTTCGGTTACCCCAGCCATCTTGTTATCCCACTCCCTTTTCGGTCATCCCCAATAGGAATAAAAATTATACCACTGATCCGGATATCGACGAATGTAATCCTCGAATACACGAGCCATCTTCTCCATCCCCTCCCGAATAACCCGCTCCCTTTCCCCTCTTCGACTTCCATCGAAGTAGATAGGCTTTTCGATGATTCCCCGATATTTCCGATTGGCCTCCATCACCACGAAGACGGGAAGAACCGGTGCCCCGGTCATCATTGCCAAGATGCCCACACCCATGGGAAACCGGGTCCTTCGGCCGAAGAAATCCACATTGATGGTATTGGGGGAGCTCTCACGATCCCCCAGCATGGCGACGATTTCGTTATTCCTCAAGGCCTTGACCAACTCAATGGTCGAAAAGGGGTTTTCCTCTCCCCGATTGATATAGAGCTCTCTTATCCCCTTCGAATGCCTAAACCTCTCCCTGAAGGCCTTGGTTCTACTGTCGGGGTCGTCCAGGGTGAGTACATTGAGGATTCCCCCTCTGAAGGCCAGCAACAGGCCCCCCATCTCCCAATTCCCCAAGTGAGGGGTAATACAGATGGCCCCCCTTCCCTTCCTGAGGGCCTGGGCCATATACTCCCCCCCAACCTCTCCACCCATGACCTTACCCTTGTTGGAGGAAGTGATTCGATGTATCCCCATGTAGTCCAGCAGATATTGTCCGTAGTTTCGAAAGGTCCCGCGGGCCAACCTGGAGATCTCCTGAGGGCTGAATTGCCCTCGGCCGATCACCTCCAGGTTGCTTTTCACGGCCCTTCGGGTTCGCCTCATCAGGAGATAGAAGAGGTCGCCTCCGGCAATGGAGACACACTTCTGAAGAGAACGGGGAATGAGGATAGAAGCCAAAAAGAATCCCAAGAGGTAGACGTATCTGTTTAAGGAGCGGACGTTTTGTTCTCGCATGAAATTATCCAATAAAGTAGTCTTTTATGAAACGAAACAGGGTTCCCACTAAAATGCCTGCACTGGGTGGATTGATCAATAAAATTCTCATGAGAAATTCCAAATTTTTTAACGTACTAGAACGCAACGGGAATTCCCGCAACCCAAATTAGCCATGATTCGAACGTACGGCATCTTGACCCTCGTCTCGACTCCGGTTGAAGGCATCGCTGTATTTTCCACAGGTATCACCCCAGCAGGCTACGGTTTCCCCTTTGGCAATCAATTCCATCACATCACAGGTATTTCCACAACCATCGCATTCGAAGCTTCGAGTCGAAAAATGCCAATTGGCCACCTCGAGGCCTTTGAAAAGAGTTTCGGAGGGCCGGGCCCTCCTGACCAGCTTTGCGGCTCCTATGGCCCCCATGAGGTCGAAATGAGGGGGAACGATTATCTCCAATCCCAACTCCCTTTCTAAGGCCTGTCTGATCCCCTTGTTTGCCGCTACCCCGCCTTGAAAAACAACGGGCGGCAAAATTTCCTTACCCCGGGAGACGTTGTTCAGGTAGTTCTTGACGAGGGAGTCGCACAACCCGGCGATGATATCCTCCGTCTGATAGCCCAATTGCTGTTTGTGGATCATATCCGTCTCGGCGAAGACGGTACACCGTCCCGCTATGCGGACCCTGTTATGAGATCGTAAGGCCCGACCTCCGAAGTCTTCGATGGAAATCCCGAGTCGGGCGGCCTGTTGGTCCAGAAAGGAGCCCGTTCCTGCGGCGCAGACCGTGTTCATGGCAAAATCGACCACCACGTGCTCCCTCAGGATAATGATCTTGGAGTCCTGCCCCCCTATCTCGATGATCGTCTTGACATCGGGCATATAATCGATGACCGCCACGGCGTGGGCCGTAATCTCGTTCTTGACTACATCGGCTCCAACCAGATAGGACGCCAGATGCCGGGCGCTTCCCGTTGCCCCGACCCCCTCTATGGAAATGGGATTGCCCGCCTGTTGGATGATATTCTTTATCCCCTGCTGGATGGCAGCGATGGGTTTTCCCCCGTTTCGAAGGTAGGCATGGGCGATAACCCGGTCTTCCGCGTCGGTGAGGACGACCTTGGTCGTGATAGATCCCACATCGATTCCTAAATACACCTCTCCCCCGCTATCGCGCGTCTTCCCGCTTCCCGTCCCTACAGATGTCCACAAAGGCCTCCAATCGGGTGGCCATGCCCTGGACGGTCGTATGCTCATCCAAGGATAGGGTCAGAAAAGGAATAATGCTCTCTCTTTGGCCCTTAAAAACCCTCTTTAAATACTCCTGAAGGAGGGCATCGATGCCGCACTTGAAGGAGCTTAAGAAGACGACGCCATTTATGTCATCTCGGGCAAGGAAGGCCAAGGCAGCTCCGATGATCTCCCTCCCCGATGACCAGTAGATCTCCTTGGATAGGGTTGAGACCTTTTTGTCGATCTCATGTCCATCCAAGGAGTCGGCGACGACGATCCGGCAGCCCAATTCTCTGGCCATTCCAAGGACATCTTTACCCACATCCACATCATAGAGATTATAGGGATGACCGATAAGGGCGACATTCAGGCCTCCTGGCGGTGAAGTCGCCTCTGGGGTCGGTCGCTCTAAGTTGAAGATATCCCTTATGGCCAAACCATTAACCCTCCTCACCAAATCCTTTTCAAATTTCGCCTGAACCCGAAGAGCCCCTCGGGAAGCCGCCAGGATCTCCCTCGACCTCCATCCCAACCGCTGGCCGATGGCCCTCGAGAAGGCGCCCCATGGGTCATTTCCCAAACGGAAATCGAAGGGCTCGTCCATAACCTCGGCTTGTCCTTCGGTGGCCAATTTAATGATATCCGGAACTCCCCTGAATTTTGGGCACATGATATATTTCCGATGGATGCTGATCAACCTCGGCACGAACAGCGTGTCCACCTTCTCTACAAGGTCCAGACAATGGGCAACCATCAACTTCATGGGCAAACAGCTATCCTCAAAATAGGCGACGGATTGTCTGCCGAGGAAGCCCTTTCCCACGGGGTCTGAGATGACCACTTCACAACCCAATTCCCGAAAGAAGGCAGACCAAAGGGGAAAGAAGCGATAGTACATTAAGGCTTTCGGGATGCCTATCCGTCTCAATGAAACCTTTGCCTCCTCCACATGAGCATATCGACGAAGGCTTCCAATAAGGTGGTAATACGCCCTTCGTTCTCCTGCTCATCGAGGATGAGGGTCAGCACGGGAAAGCCTAAATCCCTGCTCACCCGATCAAGGATCCCCGAGGCAGTGGTTTCTGGCATACAGGCAAAGGGCATCAAGTGGACAACCCCATCGTAACCGTCTTTTGCCCGCAATATAGTCTCCCCTATGGAGACATTGCATTCAGCCCCCACATCGTACCCCAAGTATTGGAGGGAAGCCCGATAATAGCGGAGCCGCTCCCTTCTATTTTCCCGCCCCACGCCCAGGCTTCTCAAGATGTGGGAGGAAAACCAAGATGTCCGGGTGACCTCGACCCCCATTTCCCCCAATTTTCGCTCAACCCCTCTGTTGATCTGGGGATCCATCACCGTATAGAGTTCCCCCACGATAGCCACCCTCAGGGTCAGGGGCTGTCGCCCTCGATCTTGATCAACGGAACCGAGGATCTTCTCCCCTGCGACGACGGCCCTTTCGATGGCTTTTCCCGTTTTTGCCTCATCCAGACCTACCAATGCCCTCTGTAACATCCTCTCCGTTCTTCCCGTAATGACTTCTCTGGGCCGTACCCTCAAGGCCAGTTTCTCCAACCTTTCGCATGCCATCATCTTTTTCCAGCCAATCCAGAGGGCGTATGGAAAAGTCGTGATGTTCTTGAAGCTCAACTCCTTCTTCAGTTCCCTGGTCTCTTCCCTATTCTTGAGCAATGCCGGCCAGTCCAATCTTGGGGGAATGGTCAACCATCTGTAGTGAAAGCCTAAATCCTCAAGGATAACCTTTTGAACCAGGTCATAGAGGCCAAGCCGGCAGGGAGGACCACTGCCCACCATTACGATGGTATCAGCGCCCAACTCCAGGGCTTCGATGAAATTTCCCAGGATGATCTTAAAGGGTAGACAGATGCATTCGTTGGAATGTTTAACACCTAGGGTGAGGGTCCTCTTGCTCGTTTTTGGTGGGACGATATAATCGATACCCGCAGTTTCTGCAATCGCCTTGCAGAATATGTGCATTGTTCCCAGGTGCGGAAAGGTAACCTTCATGCATGTTTTCCCCCTGCTTTTAATTCTTTCTCCTCCGCACAAAGTTCCTGCCAATGGGCATCGACGATTGTCCCGTACTCCT
>CBDUXJ010000142.1:0-6801 GCA_965371165.1 uncultured Syntrophobacterales bacterium
AGGAGAGAACTGGGCGGGAGATGTTCAAATCATTTCCGTCAAGTTGACTTCTCTTTTTCTGGTGAATTTTCGCAGTTTTTCTATGGCTTTAGCTTCGATTTGACGAATTCTTTCACGTGTTACGCCAAAGCGTTTCCCTATCGATTCCAGTGTAAGAGTATCCCCATCGTTTAAGCCGAAACGAAGGGTAATGACCTCTCTCTCTATTTCCGTGAGTAATTTCAACCATGAACTCAACTGCTGTGATCGCTGAATATCCTCGAATATGCCGAAGAGCTGTTCGGAATACTTATCCCTGATGCCTCCGTTGATGGGATAGGTCCTCTTTACGATGCCCCTCAGCTTTTGGACGTACTCCACGCTAACCTTCATACGGGGGGCGATCTCCTCGTCCGTCGGATCTTGGCCGAGTTCTTGGAGGAGTGACTTAGCTACCCACGCGAACCGGTTCAGGTCGGATGAAATGTGAACGGGAAGGCGAATCGTTCGAGATTGATTGGCTAACGCCCTCTCGATGGATCTCTTAATCCAGAGTGTCGCATAGGTTGAAAACCGAATTCCCCTATTCGGCTGGAAATGTTCAACGGCCTTGATGAGGCCAATGTTCCCCTCCTGAATGAGGTCGAATATGGGAAGGCCCCGGTTGATATATTTAGCGGCCACCCAGCGAACCAACCGCAAATTAGACTTGATCATTCTATCTCGGGCCTCCCTGTCACCCAGGGTAACCTTCTCGGCTAACTCTCTCTCCTCACTGGCAGAAAGCAGGGGGATTTTCCTCAAGGTATCCCAATAGGAGGACGGAACCTCTTGGGCATAAGCTCCTCTTCTCCAGGTATCCTCGCGATCATAGAAATCAGGGCTGAGCATTTCGCTCATCGCGTCGTTCCCTCCTTAACTAAGGAAATTTTGTAAAGTACATATATGGCGGTGACGGCCGAAAACAAAAAAATCCCCGATTCAAGGGATGAATGCCTATTTAGAAGTTTTATTCACGCCTTTTAAATCATATCTCGTCATAGATATGGGCATGAATGGTGTTTATTAATTGAGGAAAAAGAAACATTTGTGACAAAAAGGCTTTTATTGTTTATTGGGTTCTTGCAAAAACCGTGCCTTGCGCGAGCTCCCTTATTAAAGCATTCGACTGGTGCTTTGCGGCGAGAAATGTCAAGATCGGGTCCCGAGATCTATGAAAAACTGAGGAAAGGAGCTCCGAGCGCGAATTTATCTTGTTTTTGAATTAAAATGTCTCCCGTCCTGACCGCATGACTGCAGCACTACAACACTGCAGGACTGCAACTCCGGCGAAGAGCGACTTTCCCATAGATCTCGCCATATTCCCCTATTCTCTCCCCTTCCTCCCGGGTCTACCCCTGAAATTTTTTCATATAACCTGAAAAAATTATCCACATTTGACCGGAATTGACAAAAAAGGTATGGGTCTGGTTCCCGAAGAAATCTTCGAATTGATATTTCCCTTGAACGCCTCAATCTCATTTTGTTATTGTTTAATTGGAGATAGGTGATATGAAGAAGGGTTATTTCTTAACGATAACCTGTCTGATTGCGATGCTGGCTTCCCCGGTGGCAGCGGGTCAGGTGGACCTTCGTGAGTTCGGTTTGATCCAGCGGGGCATGAGCGAAGCTGAGGTTCTGGTCCGTCTCGGCCCCCCGGACCATGAGTCCTTCGAGGGGTTCTCACCGAATAACCTCCTGATCAAATCCTTCTTTTACTTCTCCGAGCCTGGCCGATATCAAAACATCACCACCGTCATCAAATTCAAAGGGGGAAGGGTGATTCGCAAGGAGCGGATCTACCGGTAATGTTCCATCTTGGTTTCAAGGATGGATCTCCACCCTTCCTGCCTCCCCTTCCCTTCCCTCCACTTCGATCTCCACATCAAGGAATTGCTTCACAACCCAGATATTGGTCAAAAGGTGGCGGGTGATCCTCGATGTACTGAAGACGGATTTCCCGTTTGCCAGCGCAGCAAAGGGAATGAGCTGATCGCTCAGGTGAGGATCCACACATCCCCCGGAATCGATATGCTCGATGAGCTGATCCACCGCTTCATCCGCCACCTCTTCGGCTCGCTTTCCCCTTCTCCCTAATGCTGAGAACCCTGACACTCCCCCTTCCGACTCCAGGAGTAGAAATAAAACGGTTCCCTGTCCCGGACTGGGTGCTTTATCCACGATTTGGATGTCCGGTACCAACCTCAATTTCTCCTTTATCCGCTGATGCGCCCTCTCCTTCTGGCGAAGCGTGATATTGGCGGGTAAGTTTGATGTGCCAGATATCCCGAAAATCCTCCTCGTCCTGCCCCTGTTGGAAATGTCGATCGACCTCAACTCCTCAACGGGAACGATCTTCACCCGGGCTGCACCTCCTCCCTTGGGATACCATCCCCATCTCTTTATCTCGGCTTCGCAGCAAAGCCCCATTCTGTTTAAGGTGGGAAGCAAGACCATGGAAAGGTAATGGAAGGGAGGGCTCCATGGTACATGAGTTCCACCGAGGAGCGTTACCTCGGATGATGACGTACTGAAGCAAAGGGGCAAAAGAACCACCTGGAGAACCAAGGTGATTGCCCCGGCACTACCTCTCTCCTCGGCTACGTTGAAGCAATAAGCACCTCCTCTTACTTTGTCCGGGGAGAAGGAGAGGGATTCGGAACCGATCTGGTCTCCCTCCAGCTTTGCACCGGCAATTCGGGCCAGAGCCCTGACCCCGGTCAAATGCTGTGGCCGCAAACCCGGTTTTTGCCTTCCAGCCCTGATCCGTTCAATTTCAATGCCTTTCCCCAGAAGTGCGGAAAGGCTCAGGGCGGTCCTCAAAATCTGACCCCCGCCTTCTCCGTGGGAACCATCGATTGTCATGGCCATAAATTCCTCCTCCGATCCATGGAAACTGGATTCGATGGGGATGGTTTAAATCTCAATCCGAGACAATCTCTTGAGCCCGATCTTGATCGGCAAAAAGATGGCCGTGAGGATGATCAAGATCGTCAGGCAAAAGCTGAATACCACTTCAATCCATTGGAAGAAACTGAGGGATCGGTGTCCTATACGAGCCATAAAGATCACATAGGTCGGCCAGGCCTCAAGGAGGATGACCAAGCCGATGAAGGTGACGCAGATGATCATGTAGATCAGCCCGCCAAAGCCGGAATGAATCTGGGCGACATCCTCAACTCGGAAACGGGGAAAAACGGCCCCAATCCCGATTCCCATGCTCACAATAGCTATGGTAATAAAGAAGATGCTCACCGTGGAGACGACCATCATAAATTGGGTGACATGGAGGAATATGTTGGAGAGGATGATCAGGACCTCCGCCAGGAGGAGAAGGGGAACCAGTGATGTCCAAAATTTGCTCCAGATGAGGCGCTTCAGCTCGATGGGCGAGCTCATCATAATCCAAAAAGACTTCCCTTCGAGGCTGATGGCAGGATAGATGAACCTCACCGCCACGGCTGAAAGGACGAAACCGGCCAAGCCCACGTTGAGGAAGGAAATGACATTTTCCAAATAAAAGCTAATGCCGGGAACTTTATTCAAGGGCAAGGCCTTGAAGTTGAAGAGATAGACGACCACAAGGGCAAACAAGAGTATGAGCTGGGACCATTGCCTGGTATCCCGCAGAAAAATCTTCACATCCTTGATTACCATCGCCTTGGTCGACCCGTGAAATGGTCTCATGAGGAAATCGAACAACCCCTCCAAAAGTGGCATCCTCTTTATTTTGGCTTCTCTGGACTCATAAGATCTCGACCATCCCCGATAGTAAAGAAGCCGACAAATCCAACTCCCCACCAATACCGACATGAGTCCGGTGGAAAGCAGGAGGAGGAAATAGAACATGCTGTCTTCAAATCGACCCTTCAGCAGGGGGAAAAGGGATCGGGTGGCCCAATGGGAGGGTAAAAAGGGGGAAGTAGGCAACCTCATCATGGCTAGGTAATCGACGAGCTCCGAAAACCTCTCTGGATTGACCAGTTTCTCCGGTTGAAGGAACCTAAAGAAAAGGTAGAGGGCTGCCAGAAGCACGACAAACAAAACCACCAAAGTCCCTTTAGCCCTTTTGGCGGGGACAAGATTGACCAATGACATGCTGATCATCACCCCGATTCCCCCAGGGATCAAGAGAAAAACCAGGAGGATGAGCGTGAACCAGAGGTAATAGGTGATCGGGGCGCCATAAACCGCTCCATAGGCCATGAAAACGGGGATACCAAAAAGGAGCACCATCCAGGAAGAGTGGCCCAACGTGATGAGGTATTTGGACAAGTAGACCTTTTCGGTGGAAACGGGGACCGACAGGATGAGCCTGGTATCTTCGGACAGGAAATAGGTGGAAAGAGAGGTAATGATATTGCTGACAGTCAGCATTAAGAAGAAGGTGAGAAAAACGACGGCCAGTAATTTGGCCACCAAAATCTCCCCGAGGATCTCAATAGATTTGAAATAGAGTAACACCTTATAGAAGACGGTAAAGATGATGACCCAGAAGAGAAAGGCCAGAATAATCATGACCAGGGGCCTGATCAGATCCCTAGTCCGGCGATGCTTGAGTCGGTTTCCTATGGATTTGGCCTTGGGCCAAAGAAGCAAGAGTACTTCATTCATCGAAGGATTTTCCCGTGAGGGCTAAGAATAGAGACTCTAAAGTTCCCGTTTGACCCGTTTTGTCTTCCAGGGCCGCCATCAGCTCTGATAAGGTACCTATGACGATGATTTTTCCCCTGTCGATGATGCCCAGACGGTGACATATTTGCTGAGCAATCTCCAGGGTGTGAGTCGATAAGAAAATGGTAACCCCTTCCTCGCTCTTCTGCTTGAAGATCCTTTTCACCAGGTTGATCCCCTTTGGATCCAATCCCACCATTGGCTCGTCAACGATAATAAGCTTCGGGTTATGGAGAAGCGCAGCCGACATAACAAGCCGCTGCTTCATACCGTGGGAGTAACTTTCGATCAGCTCATCCCCCCATCCGTCCAATTCGAAGAGATCCAAGAGATGCGAAATGCCCCATTGAATCTCGTCCTTTTTCATTCCGAACAAGCTCCCAATGAACTTCAGAAATTCAACCCCAGTCAGTTTCTCGTAGAGAAAAGGCTGATCTGGGATAAACCCTATAACTCGTTTCGCCTCCATTGGATGGGCTACTACATCGTGTTCATCGACCAATGCCCTTCCCGATGTGGGCTTGAGAAGGCCAGCCAGCATTTTGATGGTAGTCGTCTTTCCCGCACCATTTGGTCCCAAAAACCCAAAGATCTCCCCCTGTTTCACGTGTAGATTGATGTGATCCACCGCCAACAAATTACCGAATCGCTTGGTAAGTTCAATAAGTTCAATCAATGTTAATCACCTTAACAAATTGCCTATCTGCTTCACTTTCTAACATTATTAAAGCAAAAATTTTATTGTCAAGTTGTAACCTGTGATATCATCACCTGATTTTTCTATTAATTTTGGCATTTGTACCTGCAAAGCCAATTTTCGCCTATATTGTTCAGAATAAGCCCTGCGTAAGCAGGATTTGGGGGAAGTGTACGTGAATTATAGGGGAGGCAATTCTTTACTATATCGTGGGAGTTTAGGCGAGGGGTATCCGTCCACGGGTTTTCTAAAAAACAACCATACCCATATGGATTAGATGTTCCCAGAAAAATACTCTATAATTGGGTGAAATACTTGCAATCTCGATTGATACAGAGTAGAGTTCTTCCTCAAAGTCGACAGGGTATCTACTCCTCATGAAGGCAACACATCTTCATCAAGGTTTGCCACATGGATGCCGTTGAATCATATAGGAGGTGATCTTTACATGAGAGCTCAAGTAACACTTACACCTGCAGAATCTAAGAAGCTTCTATCCAAAGCTCTTGCCGTGATGGATCCGGTTAAAAAAGCCAGAGAAAATGGATTGATAATTATTCATCCAAGTAGCACCACGCTCTTTTTAATCGAGGAACTAATTGGAACTAGGCCGGAGGGAGTGTGGGTGTGCGGTTTGGCCGTTCCCAAAGGCATGTGCATCAGCTGGGAAGTACAGGAAACGGGCTTCCTTGGCCGACCTGGTTCAAAGGAGGGGGATCATGACATAGGCCAATTTCCGTTCTCCTGGGTTTTGGAAAAAGGAGTATATCAGACGGGGCTTTCTCTGGCTTCCCTTCTGGATAAAATGGGAAAGGAAGATGTCTATGTCAAAGGGGCCAACGCCATCGGTCCTGAAGGGAAGGTTGGCGTGCTCTATGGCGCCTCGGGTGCAGGAACCATTGGGAAGGTTATTGTTGCCTCCAGGAGAAAAGGCTTTACCATTCTTCTTCCGGTCGGCCTTGAGAAACTCATCCCCACACCAATAGCCCAGGCGGCAAAAGTCACCAGCAGGGAAAAGACGGATTCGGCCATGGGCACTCCAGTGGGATTGATGCCTGTTCCTGGAAAGGCGATTACCGAGGTTGAAGCCATCGATATCCTTTCCGGAGCTCAGGCTATTGCCGTGGCTGCTGGAGGATTGGGAGGTGCCGAGGGGGCTGTAACATTAGTCATCCGGGGACCAGAGGAGAAAGTGAACCGAGCATTTCAAATCGTGAAGGATGTTAAGGGTGCTACCCTTCCAGAAGTTTTTCCGACGGATTGTGCGACCTGTTGCTATCCCACCTGTCATTTTAGAGGGGTTGAGGGGATAGCCAAACGTTGAGACCCGACATTATAAAAAGGCTGCCGAGCTCCTTTTCGAATTTACAATGGGGCCTTCAGCCCACCGACTAATTACCGGGAAATCGCTT
>CBDUXJ010000143.1:0-6780 GCA_965371165.1 uncultured Syntrophobacterales bacterium
AGGCTGGAAGGGGTGAGTATTCCCCGCCTGCGAACCCCGAAAGGGTCACTTCGAAGGCATTGAAGCGAAGGGACAAGGAAATTCCCTACGGGAATACCTAACTTCCAATAAAATTAAAGGATCACAAATCTTCAGTAAAAAGAGTCTTTGTGGCGTTTCCATGAAAGTCCAAATCCATAGAATCAGGGGGAAATTCCCGATGAAGGCAAAACTTGCAGTGGTATTAGCTACCTTGTTGAGCTTTTACCGGTTACTGGCAGCGCCAGTGCCCATAGCCCAAGCCGATGTGACTCAGCAGATGATCGCCTTCGCTCCACGTTTTGCTCACTCCTCCTCTAAAGTAGTCAACGTCCTTGGCCCATGGAGTGGGGGTGAGCTGAAGGATTTCCAGGATGTTGTGGCTCCATGGGAGGAAGAGACTGGCTATACGATGGCCTTTGTTTCCACCCGCGATTTGAACGCCGTTCTCACCACCCGCCTTGAAGCCGGTGATCCTCCTGAGGTAACTATACTGCCCAACCCCGGTTTCATGCAGGAACTCGCCAATACAAACAAACTAATCTCCCTGGACACGATCCTGGACATGAAGCGAATAAAGAGCGATTATGCACGGACCTGGCTCGATCTGGGCAGATACCGGGGCAAGCTTTACGGACTCTTCTACAAAGCCACGAGCAAAGGAACCATCTGGTATAGTCCCAAGAATTTCCAGGCAAAGGGCTACTCCGTGCCAAAAACCTGGGAGGAGATGATGGTACTTTCCGATAAGATCGTCTCCCAGGGTGGGACGCCATGGGTCATAGGCGCGGAAAGTGGTGCTGCCACAGGTTGGCCACTCACCGATTGGATCGAGATCATTTTGCTCAACCAGTTCGGCCCCGAGATCTACGATAAGTGGGTAGACCATGAGATTCCGTGGACAGCCCCAGCCATCAGGAGGACCTTCGAAACCCTGGGTAGGATCGTCCACACCCCAAGGTATGTGTATGGAGGCCCGGCTGGTGTGCTGGCGACCAATTTCATAAACTCCACTTACGTGCTTTACACCACACCGCCAGCTGCTTACATGAACTACCTGGGTGGATTCGCCCAGGCCTTCATAAAGAAACAGTATCCGAACTTGAGGCCAGGAGAGGGTTATGCCTTCTTTCCGTTCCCCATTATTGAGCCCAGGTATGTCGGTGGGGTAACGGGAGGGGCTGATGTGATCGTCCTCACCAAGGATACCCCGGGAGCACGCTCGTTCATCCAGTACCTTTCCACGGCCAAGGCGCAGGAGATATGGGCCAAAAAGGGCGGTTTCATAGCCTCCAACAAGAGCGTCAACCTGGATACATATCCCGACCTGATTGCTAAGCAAATGGCTTTGCAGTTGGTCAACGCCAAGATCTTTCGTTTCGACGGCTCGGACCTCATGCCCGCCAAGGTCAACGATGCCTTCTGGAGGGCAACGCTGGAATACGTTAATAACCCGGCCGGGCTAGATAAGATCCTCCAAGCCATCGAGGAAGTGGCGACGGAGGCTTATGGAAAATAAATACCCTGGGGAATGTTGCTCAAATCCCTGGAGCGAACGTTATTCAGTGCTGCAGTGCTGCAGTCGAAAAGGGGAAAAAGGTTAGAGGTTGGAGGTTGGAGGCGGAAGGAGAAATGACAAAAGTGAAAGGTTAAGGCTAAGGTTGAGGTTGAGGGGGTGGTGACGGGAGGGGAAATGCCAAATGACAAATCCCTGATAACGAACACCGAGTGACGGTTCACGGAATCCGGTTCATGAGCACGAACACGAACAACGGACACGGACACGAGAGTCAATGTCAAAGTTCAAAGTTGGGAATCCCTGGAAAACCGGAAAAACGAACTCTGAGGGAAAGGGAATTTGGGCACACCCCCTCCAAGGAAAGGAGGGATAGGTATTTTTAGAAAAGGGGGGTTGAGCCCATGGCTTTACATGGGATCGGCTTTGCTCTTCCTAACTGTTTACCTCATCTATCCTATCTTGAATACCGCTTACATCAGCTTCTTTGGCAGGGCCTCGAGGGAGTTCACAGGGCTTGACAATTACTGGTATGTCTTTACCAACGCAGATATGCTCGGCGCCTTTAAGAACAACCTCCTGTGGCTCGTGCTGTTCACATCCATCACCGTCAGCCTCGGGCTGCTCATTGCCGTCCTAACGGATAGAGTCCGCTATGAGGCAGCCGCCAAGGCCTTGGTTTTCCTCCCCATGGCCATCTCCTTCGTAGCGGCCAGTGTTATTTGGAGATTTATGTTCGAATTCAGGCCAACCGGCATGGACCAGATTGGACTTATCAATGCTCTATTGAGCGACCTTACCGGCTTCAAACCCGTTGCCTGGCTTGTCAATACAAAGGTAAACAATTTCGCCCTCATCGGGGTCGGTATCTGGGTATGGACGGGTTTCTGCACGGTGATCCTATCCGCAGGCCTGAAGGGCATCCCCGTTGCGATCCTTGAATCGGCACGAATCGACGGAGCAAGCGAATGGCGAATCTTCTGGCGCATAATATTGCCCATGATGAGAACCACTATCCTCGTCGTTGCAACGACGATGGTCATCATCGTACTCAAGGTATTCGATATCGTATACGTCATGACCAATGGCAACCTGGGAACGGAGGTCATCGCCAACCGCATGTACAAGGAGATGTTCAACTACCATCACTTCGGACGCGCCAGCGCCATCGCTATCATCTTGTTGTTAGCCGTCATCCCAGTGATAGTACTTAACATACGGCGTTTCAGGGCCCAGGAGGCCGTGCAATGACCGGAAAGGTAGTCAGAAGGCTTTCCCGGAGCCTCCTCCATATCGTGATCATTGCGATCTGCCTCATGTGGACCCTTCCCTCCTTTGGATTGCTGGCCAATTCATTTCGTTCTCGGCGGGATATTGTGGCAACAGGCTGGTGGACGGCCTTGAAGACGCCCTTTGCTTTCACCGTAGAAAATTATCTGGAGGTCCTTACAGGCCAAACCCAATATGACAAGAAAAGGACCTTGGATAAGCGTCGTTCCATCCTCAGGGATATCATCACCGGCCAAGGCATGGGGAGGGCCTTCATCAATAGCCTCATCATCAGCATCCCCTCAACCCTCATTCCCCTCCTTGTTGCATCATTTGCAGCATACGCTTTAGCCTGGATGAGATTCCCGGGGCGAGACCTTTTATTTATCATCGTAGTGGGCCTATTGGTAGTTCCCCTCCAGATGACCCTAATCCCAATACTCCGCCTGTACAAGGGGCTTCAGTTGGGAGGGACTTTCCTGGGAGTCTGGTTGGCCCATACGGCCTATGGCCTCCCCTATGCGATTTACCTGCTTCGAAACTTCTTCAGCGCCTTGCCCAGGGACCTCTTCGAATCGGCCTCTCTGGATGGGGCCTCCCAATTCGTCATCTTTTACCGTATCGTGGTACCGCTTTCGATCCCTCCCATCGCCTCATTGGCGATCTTCCAGTTCCTCTGGGTCTGGAATGACCTTTTGGTGGCCCTCATTTATCTGGGTGGAACCAGGGATGTGGCCCCATTGACGATGCACATTAGCAGCATGATGAGTTCCTTGGGGGAGAATTGGCACTTACTTCCAGCGGGGGCCTTTATCTCTATGATATTGCCCCTCATCATCTTCTCCATCTTACAACCCTATTTCGTCCGTGGAATTTTGGCCGGCTCACGGAAGGGCTAGGGAAAGATCAAAGGGCTCAACCAGTTTCCCATGCAGAAAGGAAACGATCATAGACTACCCTCCTATCCAGTAGAGTCTTTTAGGCTGTCTTATCCAAGAAGCGCCGAGTTTGGAGAGGAATCAAAGGTATTGACTTTGGAAAATCCTTGTGTTAAACGGGCTGTGTTCGATTCAGAACATGTACAAACGGTGCTCCGTCAGGTAAATCTGTTGTAGAGGTGGGGGATTATCGTGAAATCAAAGTACAAAGTTTTAATCTACAATCACATTCCAGAGTATGTGGACCGATATGAAAGGCTGGTGAGGGAAGCTCGCCCAGACCTCCAGTTGTTAGTCTGCAAAAATAGGGAACAGATCGAAACGTCCATAGATGAGGCAGATATCATTTTCTCCGCACATACGTTCCCGGGAGATCTCGTCGTCAAGGCGAGGAATCTGAAGTGGATTCAATCCATGAGTGCAGGGGTGGAGAACTTCGCTCGGTCGAATCTGTTACCTTCCAATGTGGTGCTTACCAAAATAAAAGGTGTTTTTGGCCCAATTATGGCCGAATACGTGGTGGGGTACATTCTCGCTATTACCCAGAGCATGAAAAAAACCTTGGTTAATAAGGAAAGGAAGCGTTGGGAACCCTTTCTGGTGGATTCCATTCGGGGTAAGACCGTGGGAACGATGGGGTTGGGATCAGTAGGGGCTTATATTGCTTACCAGGTCCACCTCATGGGAGCTTTGGTCATAGGATTGGACGAACAAGAAAAACGGTTGCCCTATGTAAACAAGGAGTATTCACCTACGGAAATTGAGGAATTCTTGGGCAGGTCCGATTTTGTCGTGGTGACACTTCCCCTTACTGATACAAATGAGGGAATACTGGGAGAAAGAGAACTGGCGATGATGAAGGAAAGCGCCTACCTCATGAATGTTTCTCGAGGACCCCTGGTACAGGAAGAGGCTTTGTTGAAGGCACTTAAGCAAGGCTCTATTGCTGGAGCTGTTCTGGATGTTTTCCATGAAGAGCCACTGCCCCGAGATCATCCATTGTGGGATCTGGATAATGTGATCATTACCCCTCACATTTCGGGGCCGAGCATTCCCGAGGATATCGCAAAGATATTCATCGAGAACCTGAAACGATTTGAAGAGGCGAAAAAACTTGAAGGGGTGGTTGATCATGAAAAGGAGTACTAAAGTCACTAAGATGAAAAAAGCACACGCTCAGAATCTCGATGATCATGTCTTCTATCGTAGCCAGCGGAAAAGACTACCTTTTATAGACCGAGGCGAAGGGATCTATTTTTACGATAAGGATGGAATGAAATATATCGATGCCTCCTCAGGGGCACTAATTTCCAACATCGGCCACTCCCTAGCCCCTATTGTTGAAGCCATGCGAAAGCAGGCAGAGAAAGTAGAGTTTGTACACGGAACCATGTTCAAGAGTGAGCCAGCAATCAAGCTAGCTCATGATTTAGTAGAGATGTGCCCGGGAAATCTCGACAGGGTATATTTGGTTTCCGGAGGATCCGAGGCTTCCGAGACTGCCCTGAAAATGGCACGTTCGTACCATGTTGCCCGAGGGCATGAACAGAAGTATGCAGTGATCTCAAGATGGCAAAGCTATCACGGATCCACTATGGGAGCTCTTTCCATGAGTGGGAGGACACCGATTCGAAAAATTTACCAGCCGCTCTTGCTTGACTTTCCCCACATCCCACCTGCTTATTGCTACCGGTGTCCGTATGGAAAGGAACTGGAGACATGCAGCTACGAATGTGCCTGGGAACTAGAACGTACCATCAACCAGATAGGAGCGGAGTATATCTCCGCATTTATTGCCGAACCAGTAGTAGGAGCAACCCTCGGTGCTGTCCCTGCTCCTCCCGAATATTTTTCTATCGTTAGAGAAATATGTGATAAGTACGATGTCCTGTTCATCGCCGATGAAGTGATGACTGGTTTTGGGAGAACGGGAAAAAATCTCGGCATCGAACACTGGGGAGTGACTCCAGATATCATTGTAGGGGGTAAAGGGCTGGGAGCTGGATATTTTCCAATCGGAGTTGCCATCTGTACCGATAAAGTCTTCCAGCCTTTTCAGGAAATATTGGGGAGTTTTGCCCATGGCTTTACCTATCAAGGGAACCCCTTGGCTGCTGCAGTAGCCCTGAGGGTTATCAGTTTTATCAAGGAGAATAATCTGGTCTCCTATGTGGCAGGCATGGGAGAATATCTCATGGAAAGGCTCTCCAGTTTGTACCGGTTTGACTTCGTGGGGGATATACGGGGAAAGGGGTTTATGAGGGGAGTGGAACTGGTGAAGGACAAAGGGACAAAAGAGCCGTTTCCCCCGGAAAGGGGAATCACCAGGTTAGTGGCGGAAATCGCCTGGAAAAGGGGATTAATCCTCTATCCGGCTTCTGGCGGACAGGTCCACGGTGTAGCTGGTGATGCATTCATGGTAGCGCCCCCTTTTATTACCACAGAAGAACAAATCGATGAAATCATCCATTTACTCGACGGGACTCTTGAAGAAGTTCACAAGGAGATACGTGTTGACCGCTAGCGACGAGGTAATCTGCAGATATGAGGAAATAACGGAGACGGAGATATTGGAGGCCATTAGGGACGGAGCGGAATCTGTAAACGACATAAAAATGAGTACCCGGGCGGGTATGGGTCTCTGTCAGGGAAGAACCTGTCGAGGGATTATAAGTCAAATGCTTGCTAGGGCCCAAAACAGACCATTAAAAGATATCCTCCTATCCACCTTCCGTCCTCCCGTGAGGCCCATAAAGCTCAGTGTATTAGCTGCCGAAGATAGCACCAATTTCAGTAATGAAAGGAGGCACTGATGGAACAATCACTGTTAGAAGGAGTGGGGTCTGGTCCCGTCCAGAGGATTGTCGTTGCCAGAATGAAGATTGGTGTGGACTTATTGGAAGGAATTCAAGAGGTAGTTCGGAGAGAAGGAATCAATAAGGGCATATTTATTACCGGAATGGGAGCTTTGCAAAAAGCGGTCTTTAGAAATTTGAAGCAATTTCCCCGAGAATTCCCCGTGGTCGATAAGGATCGACT
>CBDUXJ010000144.1:0-6730 GCA_965371165.1 uncultured Syntrophobacterales bacterium
TGCATCTCCACACAATGGCTTCGAACCTTGTCCATCCCGATCTCTTGCCAGGAGTCCACGGCCGCGCCCAGGCCGATGCTTCCGGAAGTGTTGAGGATGCCGGCAAAGTATCGCCTCATCCCGGGAAAGGGTTCATATTCAAAGTCGCCCGTGAGCTTTGCGGCGAGACCGCCGATGATAAGAGGCTCCAGGGACTCGATCAGCTCCCTCCGGATATAAAGGGCCGCCGTGCCTTGGGGTCCGCAGAGATGCTTCCGCCCACAGGTGTTCATGAAATCGCACCCGATCTCCTTCATGTCCATCGGCATGCGCCCCACAGTCTGGGCCGCATCCAGCATGCTGAGCACTCCGTTCTCCCTGGCCAATTTACAGATGGCCTTGACATCCAATATAGTACCGTAAATGTTGCCGGCATGGCACATGATGATGAGCTTTGTCTTCTTCGTTAAGCGCTTCTTGTACTCCTCGACATCGACCCATCCCTGAGGATCTGCCTTGATCATTTGAAACTTCACACCTTTCGTCTTCATGAGACGCAGGATGGGTATATAGGCCGACAAATGGTCTATATTGGCCCCGATGATCTCGTCACCCTCCTTCCACGGCAGACCTTCGATCACCATGTCAATAGCTTCCGTGGTATTCTTCGGGTAAAAAGAGATCTCCTCGGGGTCCGCGTTGATGAACTTGGCGAAGCTTTCGGTGATCTTTTCCAGTTGGGCATTGGTCTCCAGAGCGGGAACGCAATCGCCTACCAGGTCATTAAACGGCCGATTCTCGCAATATTCCACCATGGCATCTATAACCGGCTTCAACGTAGGTCCGACAGCCGTGCTTTCCCAGTAGCTGTAACGGCTCAAGAAGGGAATATCTTTCTTTACTTCTTCGGGAGACTTCATTATGCTTCCTCCTTTCTCGTATCGAAAGTGTTGTTGAAATTAGAGCAAATGCTCCTCAAAGGGAAGTTTTGTTAACATCTCATTGCCATCCTCCGTCACGAGGGCGACATTTTCGAGATGTGCTCCGCCAACCTCCGGCCGATCAAACATGTGGACCCGGGGTTCAAGGGCAATCACCATATTTGGCTGGATCACAAACTCTACCCCTCGGTTGATACTGGGCGACCCGTGGAGCGCCCAGCCGAGCTGGTGCCCCGTGGAGAATTTGTGTTCATACTTTCCGTAGCCCGCATCCTCGATCACTTTCCTGGCAACCGTATCCGGTTCGTGGCACTTGGCCCCTGGTTTTACCGCTTTGAAAGCCTCATGCAGGGATTGATGGCAAACCTGGTAGATCCTTTTCTGTTCGGGAGTGACCTTCCCTCCGGCGAAAATCGTTCTCCCTCCATCCCCGGTGTAACCCCGGTAGGAAGACGTCAAATCGATGATCACCGCCTCGCCGTATCGGATTCTCTTCTCCGTAGCAATCCGCTCGAATATAGAGGCATTAATCCCCGAGGCAACCTGGATCATGGCGGGGTTGAACTCCGAACCAGCCTTCTTCATGGCATAGTCGGCTTCCGCCGCCACGTCCATTTCCCTCACCCCTGGTTTGGCCTCGGCCATGCCTACGAGCATGCCGATCTCGGTGATCTCCAGGCTGTGCTTAATATACTCGATCTCCTTCGGATGTTTGAAGATGGTCAATTCGCTCCACAGATGGTTCGCATCGACGAATTCGATCTTGGGAAACTCGGCCTTGAGCTGCTCTGCCATCGGATAGGGAAGGATATCGATTCCGATCCGGCCCTGAGTCAGGCCGTAATCTTGGAGCATTTCAGCTATTACCTTATGCCAGCCATCCAGCCCCGGCAATTTCCGGAAATCTTCGGTGAGACTGCGCAGCTGAAGCCTGTAATTGTCGCTCCCCGAACTGAAGCCAATAGCCGGCTCTCGATCCCTCGGAACCAGGACAAGATACTCCAGCTCGAAAAAGGGCCGGTACCCCTTTATGAAGAAGTCCGTGATGTATCGGACTACTTCCGACCGAAGAAAAAGCAGGGCATCCAGTCCCGATTTTCCCATCAACCCCTGAACCTTCTCTTGCTTTGCCTTGTGGAGTTCGTCACCGCCATAGAATGATGGTTCCTCCCTGTCATATGGCAGAATTTCAATGTCCTGTTTCTTCTTCATGGTAGCCTCCTTGTCGTGAAATCGATTCGAGCATACTCTTTATTTCATTCCAACCTATGCGTTCACGTATCCTCCCAATTTCTCCGTTGCCTTGAGGCC
This sequence comes from uncultured Syntrophobacterales bacterium, assembly GCA_965371165.1. Classification (GTDB taxonomy): domain Bacteria; phylum Desulfobacterota; class BSN033; order WVXP01. The sequence continues at coordinate 2,232 of CBDUXJ010000144.1, forward strand.
GCTGCCCGTCAGGATCAGGACAATATTCTCCCCTCTTTCGAGGAGCCTCCTGTGTTTCAGCCGATCCATCGCCCTGACGACGACGGCAGATGTTGGCTCAACATATATCCCTTGTCGGTTCAACTCCCTCCACCCTTCGATTATCTCTTTTTCTGAAACGATCTCAAAACATCCCTCCGTCAACCGAGCAATCTCCAAAATTTCCCTTCCCCTGTTTGGCCGGACGCAGGCAATCCCCTCTGCCATCGTCTCTTTCCGCGAGACCTCATCGACCTCCACTGCATTGCGCGTAAAGGCCTCATAAATCGGCGGTATAGCCTCTGCCTGTATTCCGATGAGCCTGGGGAGACTCTTCACAATTCCCTGTTCAAGAAGCTCATTAAATCCCTGATACAGGCCCAAGTATGTGGTCCCATATCCTACGGGGCAGATTATCGCGTCAGGAGCTTTCCAGTCTAGTTGTTCGCAAATCTCAAAACCGAGGGTTTTCATACCTTCGAAAAAAAAGGGATTCCAGGTTTGCGGTGAGTAATAGCAACCTGTTGCTTCTTCGGAGCACCTCTTAGCCTCTTCCTGAACGGCTGCTGAAGTATCCGCCCGGCTCCCCGGGATCTTCGTCACTTGAGCGCCATAGGCCTTCATCTGAACGAGCTTCCCCCCCGATGTAGTTGCGGGGCAATACATTCGGCATTCTATTCCCGCCCTGGCAGTATACGCCGCAAGGGATGCTCCGGCATTGCCCGAGGATTCCCCCAAATACTGTGAAATTCCCAGCTCCTTCATTTTACTGACGAATACACTCCCACCCCTATCCTTGAAGGAGCCGGTTGGACAGAGGTAATCAAGCTTGAGGGAAATTCCCTTGAAATCCCTATAGGGAAAGGGGATGAGCGGTGTGAAGCCCTCTCCCATGGAGACGATGTTGCCCTCCTCCACGATGGGAAGGGCTTCCCGATATCGCCAGATGGATGGCTCGCGTCCCCGGATCGCAGAAGGATGAATCGCCCTCGGGGTCCAATGCAGCCTGAAAGCACCACCGCATGTACAGCGAAAATCACGTGTTTCAACGGGATATTCTCTGCCACAGTGAGAACACGAAAAGAGCCCTGTATCCTGCATGGCCATCTAGTTCGAGGAGCTCATTTTTCCTCGGGAAAATTAAGGATACCGATGATCCTAATAGAAAAAAATCCCCCTCGGCAAGGGAAACATGAGCAATCGATCAAAGATTAAATACATAAATAACGTTACCCCTGCCGTGATACTGAGGAATTGAATAGGCTTGGTTACACCAAGGCTGACCAAAGTCAATAAAACGAAACAAAGCGTGAATGCAGTGAAACCAAAGAGATAACAGATTACCCCAAGACAAAACATGTAAATTACCAGGTACCTAAACTGTTTGACTCTCGCACTATCCCCCGTTATCAGTGATAGACCCTGCACTACCTTGAATCGTGCAAACCATTTTCCTTCGGGCTTTTCGACAATCTCCTCTTCCTCGGCGCGACGAAGGCCGAATTTCAGGATTATGAGAAATAGTACCGGTACCATCACAACCACGCAGAACGTAGCGAACGCCACGGAGATAAAACTGAGTTCCAGTACTTGAACGAAATAGGTTATACAGAGGAGCAGAAAACAGAGGGGAATAGCCATTTCTGCCCAGTTGATCTTTGTCTTCTTTCTCCGGATACTTTCACTTTTCATTTCTTACCCCCTGATGGTAATACCTTGAGAAATCACAAAAAAAGGTCCGAGGAACTCATTCATTATTCCTCTACTTTCCAACGCCACTGTCTGAACATGAAGATTATCAATGCGAGATTCAACCCGATCATAACAAGGGCTATTGGGCTTGATACCACCGCGATGGGGAGCCTTTCGTGAAAAATCTGGTAGGCCCGAATCAACTCCGCGTCAGCTATGGGGGCAACGATGAGTCCCACGACAAGGGCGATGGTGGGATATTCATACTTCCGCATCCACCAACCCAAGATAGCAAAAATAAACATGAGCCAAATGTCCAATACGGAGTTGCGGATAATGTAAGCCCCCAAAGTGCAGAATATCGTTATGATCGGGATCAAGACCTTTGTGGGTGTAAAGAGCAATGTCCCGATATAATACGCAACGATTATAGCGAAAAAAACCATAACAATGTTTGCGACGAACAAGGAGGAAAGGAGACGAGAAATCACATCCGGATTCTTAATGATCAGCATGGGACCTGCCTGGAGACCATGGAGCATGAGGGCGGCCAAAAGTACGGCACACGACCCGGTTCCCGGAATTCCCAGCAAGAGAGAGGTCAGCAATCCCCCGCCCGTTGAGGCATTATCAGCAAGCTCTGAGGCCATGACTCCCTCGGGCATTCCCGTGCCGAATTCCTCCTTCCGCTTCGAGGATTCCTTGGCGCGAGAATAACTGAGAAAGGAAGCCATTGTGGCACCTTCGCCCGGGATAATACCAACAACGGCTCCGATAACAGACCCAATAACTATGTCAACCGGCTTCTTGTAAGGATATATGATTCCCTTGAAGATTCTCTTAAAATTTCGGGTAGACGCGAGCTTTTTTGGCACCACCGTCTCCTTTTCGATCAACACCAAAACCTCAGACATCGCCAGCTGACCGATGAGGACGGGAATAAATGGAATTCCCTCCATCAACTCCAATATGCCATAGGTTGCCCTGGTGCTCCCCATGGGGCTCATACCGATAGTGCCCAGGAGAAACCCGGCAAACCCCGCGGCTAACCCTTTCAACGGATACTTTGTCTTGACACCGGCAGCACAAACCATTCCGAGCATCGCCGTAAAAAACAATTCAATAGGACCAAATTTCGTGGCAATCTCGCCCAAAGGCCCTATTAACGTGCTCAATATGACATAACTGATGAATCCGCCGATAAAAGAGGAGCCAATAACTATTCCTGCCGCCTCGTTATCCAGGCCCTTTTGCGTCATAGGGTGCCCGTCGATCGCAGTTACAGCAGCTTGGGGGGTCCCGGGAATGTTAAAAAAGACGGCGGTAAGACCGCCCGCACAGAGCGCGGACATGTAGATGGAAACGAGCATCCCCAAGGCAACGTCTGTGTCCATGTAAAAGGTAAGGGGCAGCATGATAATGAGGCCTGTTGCCGAGGTGAGGCCGGGCATCGCCCCGACGAACATCCCTATCATACTCCCCGCCATTATGTACGGCAGAAACTCCAGACTCAGTATGAGCGGTAATTCTGCAAATGGGTTCATATCTCTCCCTCTTCCTTTTTCTCGCTAAACTCCAGTGAAACGCTCACCTACAAGGCGTGGGAGGGGGTTCAGCATAACCCCCTCCCTTCTCGTCATTCAAGGACCCTTCCCGCAGAGCGCACGAACTTTCCCACGGCTCACTTCTTCATCGCCTTTAACACGTCGGGATATCCTTTAAACCCCTTCATGATGCTGGCCTTCATCTCCAAGGGTTTCGCCGATCCCCACCAAACGGCAATCTTATCCAACCCCAGACCTTTAGCTGCCTTCACATACCCAGGATGGTCTTTCACCGCCATGAGTGCTGCGGCGAGCTTATCAAATCTCTTCGGGTATTTCTCTTTCACATCTTTGTGTACCCAGACGGCGACAGCAGCTGGAGCCTGTGCTATCTCTTTTACCCCTTTTTCCTTGAATACCCGGTGCTCCACACAGGGGGCCGCTTCAGGGAATAGCGCAGTTCTCTCCGGGGCAACAACTCCTATCGCTCTTAACCTCTCCCTCACATGAACTCGTCCCAAGCCGTCGCTGGTAAACACGTCAACGTGTCCTCCCAACAGTGCCACCAGGGCTGGACCACCCCCCTTATAACCTACTGTCCGGGCATTAAGGTCCATCACCTTCTTAATGTACTCAAGCTGCCAGTGGGCCCCTGACCCTTGTGGAATGGCAATCGTGACCTTGCCCGGCCTCTTCCTGATATCCTCAACCAAATCGTTCATATCCTTATACGGTGAGTCCTTCCTCACAAAGAAGTATCGAGGATCATAGGTTACGGTAACCAGAGGAATTAAATCACCGTATTCAAAAGCCGCCTTTTTAACGGTCAGATATGCAAGCGCCGTAGCCGTATAGTCGTTTACGAGCATGGTATATCCATCCGCTTTCCTTCGCGCGAAGGCCGAAACGCCTATCGCCCCTCCGCCACCAGGTTTGTTTTCCACGATGACAGCCGGGGCTCCCAAGGTCTCCTTCAACCAGGGTTGGATGGACCTCGCGGTAGTATCAAATCCGCCGCCCACAGAAAAGGGAACGATGATGGTTACGGGTTTGGCCGGATATTCAGCCGCTCCGACCATTCCCGTATTCGTTGCCATAACGAGCATCGCAACGAACAATGCCGCCATGATACATCTCCAAATACCATAGTCTTTTCTTCTCATTGTCATTACCCCCGTTATTTTTTGACTGAGTAACTTGGTTTCCGATAGGATCAAAATCCCTTGCCTTTTTGGCTATCACCCC
>CBDUXJ010000145.1:0-6714 GCA_965371165.1 uncultured Syntrophobacterales bacterium
CATGGTCCTCAAGGAGTTCTCAGGGAGAAATGCGGCCTCGATTGTAGGGGGATTCTTACGCGGGTGAGATCCTCTTTCATGGGGGAGGGGGATCTGTAAAAACCCGGATCAAGGGTTGTGGGACCGAGGGAGAACAGGGTAACCTTCTCAATGTAGCAGTTGCCTGGGTAGTAATGCGAAGTCCCTTCGGGGGGACTTTTTATGATCTGAAATAATTTCATACTTTGCCCCCGGAGAATAGGAAAAAATTTCAACATCCCTCCTTTCTACTTAGAAGAAAAAAGAAAAGTATACGTTTATTTCAAGTAATTATCAATTATTTACCATTGCTCATGGCCTGGCATGGAAAATGCTGTCAATTCAATATCAGAGCGGGCGGGACAAGAGCCTGAAAAAATGATGGAATCAGAATCCCATACGGTGCTCACAACCCGCGAAGCCTGCCAATACCTGAGAATCTCCAGGCCAACCTACCTCAAGTATGTTTATGACGGAAAGATCCGGGCGAAAAAGATTGGGAAGGGCTGGAAGGTCCTGAAGTCGGAGTTAGACAGGTTTCTCAGGGGGGAAAGGTTCATACCGGAGAGGCGACAACATCCCAGGTTTCCCGTCGACCTTCCCATCGATTATACCCTCGTGGAGAATGGGAGGGCTGATGTGGGAACCGTCGCCAACGCCAGTGGAGGGGGACTGATGGTCCTTCTGAACGAGAGGATGGATGTTGGAACCAAAATGATCGTCTTCGTTCCCTTCATCTTGGATTCAGAGTCCGCGGGGATCAAGGTCACCTGTAGGGTTGTCTGGAGGGACTTTGGAGCGGTAGCCGGCGGATCCCGTTATCAGTATGGACTTCAATTCATGGATATCCGCGAAGAGGACATCCACAAACTGAGGAAGCTGGGCGGCCAAATGCTGGGGAATCTTCCCCCATCCTGATTGGGAGGATTTACCTTTTCGGAGGACCTCGAGCCCTTGGAATCGCCCAGATTTAATGAACCCGTTGAGTCCCCCGATACCTCAACCATCGCCCTAACCGAGACAAAACCATCATCTTCTCATCTCTAAAAATCCTTTTACCCCATTTTTTTCCTAATTGCCCCTGGTAAAATAGCATCAATTGCCATAAATCGGCGTCAAATGGGGGTAATTATGCAAAAAATTCATAAATATGACAAAAATTGGTTCTCTTGGAGATATGGAGAATTGATACAACTTACTGGGATCATAGATAATTTTGCCAGATAGCTACTGGCTGGCATGAAAAATGCAATAAAATCAAAACATCTTCAAGTAAACTGTGATAAACCGAAAAACGCATGCTAACAATATCGATTAAATTCCATTAACCTTAAGGGGAACCGTTATGCAACAGGGCAATTTTACCCAGTGGAAGCCGCCTCACCAGAAAATGGCTTTCATAGAACGCCGAAAATACCCAAGGTTCCCATGTGAGTTTCCCATCGACTGTATTACCAACCAGAGCGACATCCATGTCGGTATCGCCGCCAATATTAGCCAGGACGGATTATTGGTCTCCCTGCAAGACCGGATTAATGTCGGGACGTCTTTGATGATAAATTTAGTCTTCAACCAATGTTTTCAGCTCAAGATCATCAGCGCAAATGCCGTCGTTGTCTGGAGTAATGTTGCGCACCATGCCTTTCGGGGAAGATATCGATATGGTTTAAGGTTAATTGGAATGAGCGATAGCGTTTTTTCGGATTTCAAAGGCCTTCTAGGCCAGCTTGCTCGAGAATTCCATCTCAAGAATCCATTTCCCACGAGTTAAGGGATTTACAATAAGCCCTGGCAACCTGAACTCTGACCTCCTCTATATTCAGCACTGGATGATGGGGGTCATCCAGTGCTTTTTTTTATGAAAACCCGCCAGAATACCCCGCCTGGAAGGGCGGGGCTTTACTCCGATTTATCGTTTCCCATTTGGCATTTAAAATGCTAAAATAGATGCGGGAATATTGGAAAAATTTTCCCCCTTTTATCGGACATTTTTCGGATCGCGTTTGCCCAATAGCTCCATAGAATTTCCCCAGTCGTCGCATTCATCATGAAAGTGAGGTTTCGTTGAGGAGAAAGAAGGGTAGCGGTTTTTGGGAAAAAGGGGTAAACTGTCATTCGAAAAAAGCGATAAAGGGGACATGAGGGGGTTCAATCCTGAAACCGTAGATTGGCAGTAAAAACTTTTGGTTACGAAGATATTCCCAACAAAACAGGGGAAGACTGAGTAACAAATGCGGGGGATTAAGAATGAAGGCAGGGTTTCGAATCCTCTATTGGATAGTGGCGGTCTTATTCCTCGTCATAACCCTTGGAGAGGCCGGTTTTTTTGCCGAGGCAGACGGGGTGGTGGTCGGAAGCAAGACCTTTCGTTTATGGGGCGTGCCCACGAGCAGGCGTCTTGTCATTAAATATCAGGAGCCCGTGGGAACTGGTCCTGAGAGAATGGTAACTCGCTATAATCGGATTCCGGTGACCTTTTCCATCTATGAGAAATTCAAAAGGGGGGACAGGTTAGAGCATTACAAATTCTCCTTCGTTTTTTTTCGAAATGATGAATCCGTGACCTTTTCGTGGGATACCCGTTGGACCGTCTCCATCATCGTATTGGCCTTTCTGTTCTTTGCAGCCTTCCAATACGGAAGGCCGCAACCCGTGCGATATTCGCGATATTAGCTCTGGCATAAGGGAGCCAAGGTATTTTGTCTTGCCGGAGCCGAAGACAACAATGGCGCGAGTGAATTTTGATCTATGACCCGGGGAACATGGTTTGCCCCCAGCGGGAAACTCGACAAGCTGTGATGATGGCGGCACACCATGATAGCTGTAGCGGCGAGAGCGAAGCGCTCCTCGTCGATGGGAGGAATGAAGGGTATTAGGAGATCGAAGATCATTAAATGCCCCCACTGTGGGGGTAAGGTTGATTCCAAGAGCGCCATATGCCCTCATTGTGGGGGAAGACGGCCATCTCACGCGGAGAAAAAGCGAAGTCCCATGTGCCCGCGGTGCTATGTTCCCCTTATCCATTATGCATATCGAAGACGCGATTTGGATATGTGTTCCCAATGTGGGGGGGTATGGCTGGATCGGGGTGAATTCAAAGACTTAACCCGGGAAAGCGATGTTTATCAAAGTCAGCCGGCACCAAAGGGATATATTCGAGGTCCCATAAGGGATCCGATACAATACATTCCCTGCGTTCGATGTGGATCCTTAATGAACCGAAAGAACTTCGCAAAAATATCTGGCGTCATTATTGATGAGTGTAAGAGCCATGGGGTTTGGCTTGATGGAGGTGAATTGGAGGGAATTCGGACCTTTATTGCCGATGGTGGGTTGGAGAGGGCTCAGGATAGGAAGATAGAGAGGAACAGGCAGGCACTCCGAGAACTTGCTAGCAATGTTGACAGGGTTCAATTTACCCAGCGAATGATCCATTTTTGGAATCCAAAGCGGTGGTTTTTCACAGGGTGGAAATAATTCTCCTCCCTTACTCATTGACATAATTATTTTTTCGATTATAAATAATATAGATATACTTTTGACCTGATGATCGTCCAAAAAAAAACAATAATTTAAGGAGGTAGGAGATATGAAGATATTCTTCGGTGGCGTTGCAGCATTTGTTGTTGGGATCATACTGTTAATCTTCTGGTGGTGGGATTTCATCACGATACTAAAGGGTATGATTCCCATTATTCTCCTGGTTGGGGGAGGGTTTGCAGCTTACAGCGGCTACGACGAGATAAAGGAGAAGTTGAAGGGTGAACCCGAGACGTTTGAACCCACCTTTGATACGAAACCGGCGGAGACTACGCCCGAGCCTTCGGGGGTTGCCTCTGGCACAGCCGAAGAGAAGAAGTCCGAAAGGCCTAGGGCAGCAAGGGCTCCCAGAAAGCGTCGCCCCAAGAAAAAGGAGGCCTAGCTACTAGTCCGGTTAGGCCCAACGGAGGGCATGATAATGGAGGGGAAATATTCCTCCTTTTGCTCGGGCTTTGCGTCATTTACTGTTCGGTCGGATTACCCCCCGTTTCAGTTATGATGATCCCCTCCTTTGAAAACTTTTTTAGGCGCTTCGATTTTACATCGAATGCAAGTCGGTAATTCCGTACCATTGGGAGCGTCTTTTTTATTCGCCTCGGTAATCGTTGTGGGCAGTGGATCACAGAGAAGAATCGGCTACCTTTCCTTGAATGAATAACCCAGTAACCGCCGCAATACTGAGTTACTTCCCCCTTTCGGCTTTGTCTCCGATAATTCACTGATTGAATAAATCCTTTGCCATCGCCTCGCTCCGACAAGGAGATGGGGACGTCGGGTTATAGGCGGGCGGGAAGAATTGTGGTAAGATTAAAAGGATTGCTTTTGATCGGTAAAAGATCTGGAGGAGGCTTTCATGCCCATCTACAGATACAAAAACCCTCGGTTCCATTTTGCGGGATCACCGGTGGGAAGCCGAACTCCAAGAAAAACTTCTTCGATTCGCAACACCTTTCGAGGAATCGAGAATAACCGTTTCCAGGGTAGGGGAGAGCGACTCCGATTAGAGGGGTATATTGGTAATCCCGCATTCGCTCTCACTGTATGGCGATTGGCATATGAAAGTCGGTGAGGAGATATATCACCCGGATTTAGGGGTGCTGAAGGTTTTAGATTGGGGCGATCCATCCCTTCTGACGGTGGTCAAGAAGGAAGACGAGAGGCAGACCCCGTTTAAGATCGGCAAGCAGTCGGGTTGGAAGAAGATAGATGCAGAGGGAAAGGAGAATACAGAAGCCTATTCGGAGGGAGTTGCCATGGCTAAGGAAGGAAAATCAAAATTGTCGGAAGAGGAATTTGTGGTTCGGGCCATTAAGAAATTGCGAAAGCCACCGTACAAGGGTATTCACACCGTGTATAGCGGGTTCAACCAGGCCTTCAAGGAATATTTCGGCACAAACCCCGTCGAGATGACCCAGAGACTGGCTAAAGAGGGAAAGATTGTTGTGCGGCCAGTAAGAGGCGGGGTTATGCTCTATCTCCCCCAAGACGCCCCAGAATCAGGGGGAGATGCATTGGGCAAAATCCTGGAGGAGGATTGAAAAGGGTACGTGAAGCTTGATTTCGAATCCTCATTCCCCACCGTTTGGATTACGGTGACCGGGAAAAGCTCCCCTGGGAATTACTGGAGTTTCCTGATTTTTATAGGGGGTATTTTTGTAACCTATTGATTATATAGCGAATTGTATTCTTAATAAGTGAAAACCCTTGTCCTTTCGCTTCAGTGCTTTCGAGGTGACCCTTTCAGGGCTCGCAGGCGGGGAATACTTACCCCTTCCAGCCTCTAAAGGGCTGGCCTTCCCCTTCCTGCTCACCCTCGATGGGTACCCCACCTCTCCAGCAATTTACGCTCAAGGACAATGGTTTTCTCCGAAAATTAAGGAAACTCCAGCGGGATTTAAGCTTGAATAAGTGGGCGATTTGCGCTATATTGAATTTTCACGAAAAAGGAGGGAAGGATCCCATTGAGCATCTTGGTAACCAACGACGACGGAATCGATTCCCAAGGGATTCAGATCTTAGCCGAGACACTGAAGGCCCTCGGGAGGGTATATGTTGTGGCACCGGATAAGGAGTGCAGTGCCATGGCTCACTCCCTCTCCCTCCGTCGTCCCCTCAGGGTAGACCAGATTCGGGAGGATTATTTTTCCGTGGACGGGACTCCCGCCGATTGTATCAATTTAGCGGTTTGTTGCCTATTACCAGGAAGGCCGAATCTGATCGTCTCCGGTATAAACAAAGGGGGAAATCTGGGAGAAGACATCACCTATTCGGGTACGGTTTCCGCCGCCTTTGAAGGGGCATTCTATGGAATCCCATCCTTTGCCATCTCATTGGTCTCAAGAGATGATTTCAAGTTTAAGACAGCAGCATCCTTTGCCCTGAAAATCGCCCGATTCATATTGAAAAACGGCCTTCCCAAAGACACATTCCTCAATATCAACGTCCCCAACCTAAACGAGGATGGGGTGAAACCATATAGGATCACCAAACAGGGGCGAAGAATTTATGGGGATGGAGTGGTGGAGGAGGTTGATCCAGTTGGGCAAAAACATTATTGGATCCGAGGCCATAGGGGTATTGAATCAAAGGAAGGCACGGATTTCGAGGCTATATCGAACCACCATATCTCAATCACACCTCTTCATTTGGATCTGACCGACTATTCCTCCTTCGAGGAGATGGGGAAATGGAAATTTTAGTGGTTGTATAAAATAATCTTTCGGGGGGGTGAAATATGGAGACTACGGTAAGCATAATAAAGGCGGATATCGGAAGTATCGGTGGCCATATTAAGCCGAGCCAGAAACTTTTAGAGGCGGTGGAGAACTTCCTTCGCATAGGTGGAAAGAATCTCTTGATCGACTTCTATGTGGGCCACACCGGAGACGATGTCGCACTGCTTCTATCCCACACTGAAGGGGTAGGGGGGGAGAAGATCCATAAATTGGCTTGGGATACCTTCCTCGCTGGTACCGAAGTGGCCAGAAAACAGGGCCTCTATGGAGCGGGGCAGGATCTCTTGAAGGATTCTTTTTCGGGCAATGTAAAAGGGATGGGGCCTGCGGTAGCCGAGATGGAATTTGAAGAGAGGCCCAACGAACCCTTCCTCTTTTTCGCGGCGGACAAGACCGATCCAGGGGCGTATAGCCTTCCCCT
>CBDUXJ010000146.1:0-6681 GCA_965371165.1 uncultured Syntrophobacterales bacterium
TGCCCTTTCAACACATGGAAGGGTGACACCGAAGGTAGAGATACAGATCTGAGGCTTAACCTCCTCTTCTTCAAGAGGTCCCACCATTGCCATATTGGCAATTGCCCGGGCGGCATTACTCATAATCCTTTTGGTAATCCTGTTGAGGGAGATATCGCCGATGGAGTTCGCCATCATGATGTCCTTGGTTCCCACATAGGGACGAACATTCCCCGAGGCTACACAGGTTACCATGAGTTTCGGAAATCCGATGGGAAGTATCCGCATCACGCTGCACGACATTTCCGCCCCATTGGCGCCACCCAATCCAATGATCCCGTGAAATTCCCCCGCAGCAACCATCTCTTCGGCTATTTTCATCGCTCCGTCAGTCATCAATCTCAGAGCCGAAATCTTATCCAGTTGGGCGATCTCCTCGAACTCCTTTCCGATCTCCCTTGCTACCGTCCTGCAAGAAACGTCGGAGGGAAATTCGGACTGCTCAGACTTGCAGCTGACGTCCATAAGGAGGGTTTTCACTCCTTCGGCCTCTATTCTCCGTTGGAGATAAACCAACTCCTTTGCCTTGGTATCCAAGGTACCGATAACGAGGATTGTTTTCGCCATTGAGCGCTCCTTCGGGATAAAATCCCTATCTTGTTTCAGGCGCCCCCAAGAATCTCTTTCCCTTAGGCCTTCATGTTTGCCGTCTTATTCTCGTAAGCTCGCCCACCCCCATTTGTTGAATAATGCCGAATCGGGTAACCCATCCACCAGCTCCATAGCCCTTCCTGATCACCCTCCCCTCGAATGCCATCATCTCCCCATTGACAAAGGTGTAAACAACCTCCCTCTCGATGGGATTGATAACCGCAATATCCGCTCTCGTTCCCTCACAGAGGCTCCCCAATTCTTTCAGCCACCAGTCTTTTCCGGTAACTCTGGACATCAGCCTTGCGGGATTGGCGGTCATGGTCGCAAAGGCACTCAATGGATCGAGCACCCCATCCTCGATGAGATCCATGATAGCGGGAATATTATCCTTTGTGTCACCAAATCCCTTCACGGAGTGAGAGGGCCCATCCGAAATCAGGATGGTGATAATCCCCTCTTTGAGGGCCTCCAACGAGAGTCTCCGAGCTTCTTCGGGTATGATAATCCCGTCCCTGTCTCCCCTCGATCGCCTCAGTAACGTGGTTGTCAATTCCCCGGTTACGTTTTTATTGTCCTTGATCATTCCTAAAACGCTCTCGTAGGCCTCTATTCCGGATGTCGCTGTTGCATCGGTATGGCCCAGATGGAGATGATTCCCCTCCGCCCACTTGACCATTTCCTGGGCATAAGAGGGACACTGTGCATGTGACATCAAGAGCAGATTGCTCTTGGCCGCAATATGCGCAATTGCCTTCATCTTTTCCTTGGAAAGAATGAAATGAGCCTGATGATCCTTGATGCCGATGGTCAGAGGGGCCGTCCTGAGGGTAATCCGGCTTCTTGAAATCTTTTGAAGCGCCACATCTTCGGGCATTTCCCCCCTCAGGTATTCTATGGTCTCTTCCGGGGTGGCATTTAGTCCCAGAATACCCAATGCCCCCAAATAGCACCCAATATTCATGAGACTACCCCGGTCCAATTCCGATCCCAGAAAGGAAGGTGCCCTGAGCGAATTCGCGGCACCTGGAGTGAGGCCCGTTGTCACACCGTGGACAACAGATTCCTCTAGGGTCCTGATGTCGAAGGTCAAAAGATCATGGATGTGAAGGTGTATATCGACTAAGCCGGGGATGACCATTAAACCTTGAACATCGATGAAGGCATCCCCGGGTTTGGGGTTTATCGATTCTTTGATGGAATCAATCCGGCCATCCTTAAGGGCAAGATCAAGGACCCTGTCAGTTTTTGAGAAGGGATCAATTACACGGCCACCCTTTAGGATGGTCCTACCGGTATCTCGTAGATTTCCAGCTGCATCGATTAGCACCATATTCTTGATGTAGGAAATCGTATCGCGCAATTCTCCTATTTTATGCGTAAACCTCATACCCTGCTCCTCCCATGACAGTAAGCCGGACCCATAGGATGAACATCCCGTCAGATTAGGGGTTACATGAACTCAGGGCTTCGCGGAATCTCCAGCAACAACGTCATTGTACCAATCCAGAATCTCCTCCCCGGTCATGAAGAGTACACCTTCGTGCTTCTTCATGTACTCAAATATCTTATCTATATATTTGATCCGATGGGCCGCACCTGAGATATACGGGTGCACCGCAATCCCCATGACTCGGGAACTCTCCGCCCCCTCCTCATAAAGCGTATCGAAGGCATCGCGAGACCGTTCGTAGATTTCCGGCGAACGATGGTGCTGGGCGAGGTACATGGGAATATCGTTGAGCTCCACGGTGTAGGGCACGGCTATCAACCTGCCACTCTTAACCTTCAGAGGGTACGGTTGGTCGTCATTTACCCAATCGGCCACGTATTCAATCCCTTCTTCTGCCAGTATGTCAGGTGTATCGAAGGTTTCGTTCAATCCCGGGCCCATCCATCCTCGCGGTGCCTTACCGGTGAAATCTCGGATCGTCTGGATGGTTCGCCGGATGACATCGCGTTCATCCTTTTCAAGGTTTATGGCCCGCTGCTCATATCCGTGGGCCAAAATCTCCCAATTACTGTGGAGCATTGCTTTGACCATATCGGGATAGGCATTACACACGGGGGCATTGAGGCTCACGGTTGCCCTCACCTGATGCTTATCCAGAACCTTCTTTAAACGCCAAAAACCCACCCGCAACCCATATTGAAACCAGCTGTAGTTGGGAATATCGGGAATTACGGTTACGCCCTGGGGGGCCGGAAGTACCGCCCGCGCCATGGTAGCATTGATATCCCATTTCTCGACATTGATAATAAACCAGACACCTAACCGGGCGCCGCCCGGAAGCTTCACGGGTTTACGATCTATAATGGGCGAATATTCGGTTCGTTCTTCTCGTGCTTTTCCCATGCCATAATCCTCCCTTCGTTTTATGTGGTTTATCGAACGAGACGCGGAAAATTGAAATGCCTGAGGGCTCAAGTTAAGGCCAAATAGCAAATCACTAATATATACGCTATCCTCTGTCAAGTCTTATTGCACCCAGTTCCTAAGAGTCCGGGGAATATCCATGGAGAAGTTACCGGGTGTTTACCGGAAAAGTAAAGAAACCTTGGTGGTGGGAAACAAATGGGTTATAGAGTGGAATCATTTGTCCTCGAAGAAGGTGTGCCTGACAGTATAGCCGATAAAATTGTCCAGGCGAATTGGGCTGACAATTTCCAGGGCTTCTGTATCCTCAATATAATCGACACTGTGTGGACAATTTGAGGGAAGAACCCAGATATCTCCCTGGGAGAGGACCCTTGGCGATTCCTTCCCACTGGTTACTCGCATTTTCCCCTTGTACAAGAGAAAAATCTGCTCCGCCTCATGGTGATGGTTAGGTACACGCGCTCCTTTCTTGGCGTTGATTTTTGTCAGCATGATTTTTTCGCCGCTCATAATACGTATGAGAAGTTTGGATGACTCCGGCATCCCTTGTAAGTAGCTGACCTCTCTCTCCGGGAATTCCTCCCAGCGGTGATAGTATCCCATGTGAAATTCCTCCTTTCATTTCACTGCATTCGCACAACCTAATGTGAATCCATACCCTGATCTGAGCAGGGAATCGCTCTTCGGGCGGGTCCTGAAACAACGCAAACTGAAAGAGTACGATGAATCCCCTGTATCAGGCCGGAAAACGGGTAAGCGTAGACCTCCGGATTTCCTGCACTATGCCTATCGGGTGACCATCTGGTCAGGAGTGGTCCTTCTTTAACTTAGCGGCGATCTCCTTGAAGTCATAAGACGGGTACACCTCGTACTGGAATGCACCCCACGCCTTCTGTTCCATGAATCGGTTCAGGTTGCGTATCTTGGCAGGCTCAACGCTCAGATGCATGATGTAACCATAGGACATCGCTACAACCCAGGAAACCAGTTCGGTCCCCTCTGGTGGGAAATCACGATAGAAACCCGTCATCTTAAGGTGTTCTGCGATTTCGTCCAATGTCATTGTCTGGTCATGGTGCAGGATTACCGTCAAGAGTACTCTCTCATCTGTAGCCATCGACATTCCTCCTTGTCCTTATGTTAAAAGAATCTCATTCACCAAAGCTTTGTGAACGATTCCAGAAATATGTCGGTTGTCTTCTTAAGCAACCGAGGCTTTACACACATCTCCGGCTAGCGGGCTGCAAGAAATTCCCTTTTGCGCCCATCACATAGCCTTCCCTTGCGAAAGTCGCACCAACTGAGAACCCCAGCCGAGGTAGCCGGTGGTCCAGCCCTTAACCAAGATTTTAGCTTCATCTCGCCAGTGCTTTGGCGCTCCTGAACCTAATGAGAAAATAAATTTTTGTCAAGCAAAAAAAATCTAAGAGATTTTTTTTATCATTACGTTGGGAAATTGTAGCTGGCTGAACACGTATATGCCCTCTTCGCCTGGAAATTCGGGCACACATTCTTCATTGACAGGGACCGTTTAGATAGCTATATTTTATCAGTTTTTTTCGTGAGGAATTCTATGAGGGAGGATTAACCATGGTCAAGAGATTTGAAAGGGAGGAAATAGCCGCTCGGCTTAAGGCGGAAATCGACAAGGGACGAGCTCTTTTCGATGCATTTGCTGGGACGGGAATCTCAGCTAAATTCGCGGAGGTCGGTGGTGCCGACATGATCACAACCCACATCCTGGCAAGGTTTCGGATGGCGGGCCTCTCTTCAATGGCGGGGTATCTTTCAATCGCAGACGCCAATGCCGTCACATTGGAACTTGGAAAGCGGGACATTATACCTATCATCAAAAATACGCCGGTTATGGCAGGACTTCTCGGGACAGATCCAACGCGAGACATGGAGCCCTTTCTCGATGAGATTATCGCAGCAGGCTTTTCGGGGGTACTGAACTGTCCTACAATTGCCCTCATCGATGGAAATTTCAGGAGAACCCTGGAGGAAACCGGCCTGACCTACGATAAAGAGGTTGAAATGACTGCAATTGCCCATCGCAAGGGCCTCTACACGAAGGCATTCTGTACAACACCCGAAGAGGCACGAAAGATGTTGGATGCGGGGTGCGATAATATCATTGCACATGGTGGCAACACCAGGGGGGGATCCATTGGCTCTAAAACCGTAACTGCTCTCAATGACATGGTGGATCTCGTTCAGAATATCATTGATACTGTAAAGGAGAAAAAACCGGAGACCATGGTAACGTGCCATGGTGGGGCAACGGTCACCCCTCAAGACGTTCAATACCTTCTCGAAAAAGCCAAGGGATTGGACGGTTACGTTGGTGGATCAACGGCCGAACGATTGCCCGTTGAAAAATCGATTACCGCAGCCGTCAGGGATTTCAAAGATGTCAAGCTTCCGGCTACGGTCCGTTAAGATAGGCTGAAAATAACACCATTCTTTGGAAGAGATCGAGGATTCCCGGGGAGAAAAAATGAACGAAGAAAGCAGGAGAAAGATCGAGGAGGCGGGCCGCAAAGCGGTCGAATGCAGGCGAAAAAGATTTCATTGCAGTGAATCGGTTTTTACGGCGGTAAATGAGACATTGAAGATCACGGATCCATCTATGGTTAGAATGGTGACCGGGTTTCATGGCGGTGGGGGCACCCACCGGAAGGAACCCGGGATTAACCTTACCCATGCCATGGAGGATGTGTCTTCCGGGAAGGATCAACGCCCTCGGGAGGAGTTGCCATATACGCAAGTAGGTCATCTCTGCGGAGCTCTGGCTTCCGGAATTGTCTGTATCGGCCTGCTCTATGGCAGGAGGTCACCGTCCGACGATTTAACATGCGTTGACGAACTCTGCTTTGAACTCCACCGGAGGTTCTCGGAGGAGTTTGGTGAAAAGGATTGCCGCCCTCTCCGCGAGAAATGGGTGCCCTTGTGGCCGGACCATACCTGTGAAACCGTCTATCGGAGAGGAGCGGAGATGGCGGTAGAGTTGATTCTCGAGGCTCCACAATTAGTCCCCGAATGTCCAAAAAGAAATCAATGAGTGAATCAATCGGTTGAGATCGTTGACATCGTTTAGATGGTTTGGATAGTTTAGACCGTTTGGATGGTTAGGTAACTATAGGCTAGGGGCTAGGGGCGATGGGCATAGGGTGTTGGAGAAGTCGTTAACTCGGAACTATCAATCTCAAATGCCAAGTTGAAATGTCAAATTCCAAAATCCAAATGCCAAATGAAATCCCAATGTTTAAATGTCAAAACTTTTAAATACATTATATAATTTGGCGATAGGTGGTTATCTCAATCGACAACTCAACGACTCAATGAGCCAATTATTTCCTATTTGTCATTCATTTGAACTTTGCCTGTCCCGTGAAATGTTAGAGTTATTTCACCGGGGAGCTTTGAGATTTGGTATTTATTTGAGCTTTGGGCTTTGTCATTTGTCATTATAATCCCTGTTCTTTCCGCATCTGATACCTATCATTCCATGTATTCTTTTCCATCACCCATCATTCCAGTATTCCAATATTGACGTCATTGTAAAAAGTCGAAATAAGACGGCAAAGAAAAAAGATCCGGATGCAAGGCGCGCAAATCCTGAGGAATGAGGCGTACATAGAAGTACGCTGCAATGATTTACCCTGTTA
>CBDUXJ010000147.1:0-6678 GCA_965371165.1 uncultured Syntrophobacterales bacterium
GCATCTGGATCTTTTTTCTTTGCCGTCTGATTCCGACTTTTTACGAAATCATCATATTTAGTACTATCTTTTTTTGTATTTTTTACTAAGATATTCAAATACTTATGATTCAATAAATATCTTAGCAATCTAAAAATTTAAAAATCTCATTAAATCTTAGATTTCCTTGGAATTTCTCTTATTTTCTCATAATTTCAAAAAGATATTTGGATTTGTAGGTGGGATTATTTGGGCCGGGAAGGAATTAGGTGAAGGTTCTAATTGAAAAAAAGCAAGGATAATTCAGCCCTGCCTGATATCTGCTTGAAATAGAGGATTAAGAAAACCACAGTTGTTAGGCGTCTCGTTGTTTTGGGGTATGCCAAATTTCCGTGGTCTCCTTTAAACTACAGTAGTTCTGGGTGCCGATGATCACATGGTCGAGTATATCGATGTCAACGATTTTGCTTGCCTCGTGGACCTGCTTTGTCAATTCGATATCATCTTTGCTGGGCAAAGGATCTCCCGAAGGGTGGTTATGAACGAGAACAATAGCAGCAGCATGTGACTCGATAGCTGGGTGAAAAATTTCCCTCGGATGGGCAAGACTTGCGTTCAAAGTACCTATGGCGATAACCTCGTCGCGTATGAGTTTATTCCTCGTATCGAGATAGAGCCCTCTGAGGTGTTCCTTTTTCAGCCTCGCCATATCCTTCGCATATTCAAAAACCTCCTCAGGTGATCTCAGGAAGACCTCAGTTGGCCTCCCAAACAGCCGTTTACCCAGTTCAAAAGCAGCGACTACCTGACAGGCTTGCACTGGCGATAAGCTTAAGACCTTTTCTAAGGTATCCACTTCGCCTTGAGAAAAGACCGCCTGATCGCCATATTGAGACATAATTCTCTTAGAGAGCTCAAGGATCCCTTCTTTTCTCGTGCCCTTCCCGAGTATTACTGCCATCAATTCATAATTCTTAAGGGATGCTGGTCCGTATTTCCTCAGCTTTTCCCTCGGCTTTTCCTCCTCAGGCAGGTCACGAATGCGAAGTTTATAGGATTTGTCCAATTCACCCATATCGATTCTCCATCCTCATGAAGGGAAATTGTTTCAATCGGAATCCCTTTCACTGGTGAGTTCGCCTCACCATATGTTTCCTTCCTCTATTGATTAAAAAAGCCCCGGGTTCGATACGTATTACTATACTCATACATCAAAAAAACTCAAATGCAATAATACCTCAGTCCGCTGCATCCTCCAGGTACACGGGTTCAGCGTTGGAAATTTCGAGAATTTGGCTGTATATTCTATGGGGTTTCCGTAAGGGGGGTTCGTCTTGGCACTGGCCGTAAGAGTCAAGGACTTGTGGAAATCATTTCGGTCTGGCTGGTTTTGGGGGGACCGTAATGAGGTCCTTCGGGGTATCGACCTGGATATCGAAGAGGGACGAATCTTCGGCATCCTTGGACCCAATGGAGCGGGGAAGACCACTTTTTTATCGATCCTGTCTACCCTTTTGCTCCCAGACAGGGGTCAAATCCAGGTCTTGGGCATGGATGTAGTGAAGCGAGGGAGTCGGATCAGGCAGAGAATCAACATATCCAGCGGAAATGCGAACTTTCTCTGGAGCCTTACTGTGAGAGAGAACCTAACATTTTACGCCATGTTATATGGCTTGGGAGGGACAAATCGCAAGAAGAAGGTGAACGAGGCTATAGCCCTCTTTGAATTGGCGAATTACCAAGGCGTCCCCTTCGATAAATTGTCAACGGGGATGAAGCAGAGGTTAGCCCTGGCAAAATCCATGCTCAACAGCCCCGAAATCCTCTTTTTGGATGAACCTACGGTGGGATTGGATCCACAGGTATCCCTGAAGATTCGGGACCAGATCAGGGAGATTCAAAGGGAGAGGGGAATTACCATCGTTCTGACCACCCATAATATGGCGGAAGCCGAATATCTCTGCGATCGAATCGCATTCCTCAAGGAGGGGGAAATATTGACCGTCGGGACTGCCCATGAGCTCAAGAGGAGCGTTCGATTGGGGGATGTCATCACCATCGACTATGAAGGGATCCTTGGTTCGATCCAGCTGGATAAGCTGCCCGGCGTCATCGATTTCGCCCTATCGGACGGCCGTTGTCAGTTTGTAGTGGATAGCGCGGCAAAGAGGATGAGTGGCATTTTGCAGGGGCTGTGGGGAGCGGGAATTGCGGTCAAGGAGGTCAAGGCCTCTCAGACGAACTTGGAGGAGGTTTTCCTTGAGTTTGCGAAGTGAATGGACGAAGATCCTGGCCTTTGTATTCAAAAATGTGATCATCACCAGGAGCAATGTCTTCAGCCTCTTCGAGATACTGTTCTGGCCCACTGTCGGCCTTCTTTCCGTGGGCCTTTTAGCCAAGTACTTGCAACTGGGCCCCGATATGATGGCCTTCATTTTGATTGGGGTCATCTCCATGAGCGTTGTTCATGTTTGCCAGATCGATATCGCCTACGTCCTGCTCTATGATGTCTGGGGTAAGTGCATTAAGCATGAGTTCATAGCCCCCATCAATTCGGTTCATCTCATCCTGGGATCGTGGCTTATCGGGATTTTCCGGAGCTGCCTCATCTTTATCCTCCTGGCTTTATTCAGCTCCCATGCCTTTCATTTCGATTTCCTCAAACCGGGAATAGAGGCCCTCGGTCTATTCCTTTTGGGCCTTTTCCTCACATCGGCCCTGGTAGGCATTACCGTCTGTATCTTGGTTTTAGTCTTCGGACACAAGGCCGAGGTTGCTGCATGGTCCCTGGTAAGCTTGATGCTGTTGATCTGCGGGATCTATTATCCCATCTCCATGCTTCCCGCACCTATTATGGCAGTGGCAAAGCTCATTCCCCTCACCTACTTCCTGGAGTATTTTCGGTCCTTCTACGGCTTCCACAGCGATCTCAGCGGTTTCCTGGCTAAGGGATATGGATACTCCCTATTCTACCTCGGTCTAGCGTGGATTGGTTTGGGCCTTGTTATCCGGTATGCCAGGAGGACGGGGATTTTGATCAAATTGTCGGAGTAACACGAAGCACTACGTTATCGATCCCGATTTCCGCTGCCGCATCCATTACACCCAGGATCTCTAAAGGAGATCCTCTGTTTTCTTTGCCGCCCTGATCCAAACCTTAACTTTGGCCACATCAAAGGGTTGGGATGTAATACGACGGTGTCTATTTGCCCGAAGGAGTTTCTCATGGAGATTGGAGGGTTCCTGGCGAGCTAGGGTTTGGAGGTCATCTACCCCGATCTCCTTCAGCAGGAGGAAGTTTTCGATACCTAAGCCCCTTAACCGAATCAGTTGAGACCATTTGACCCAATCGGAGATTTGGTCATCGGAGATTCCCAGTTTTTCCCCCAATTCTTTTCGCCCCTTGGGTTCGCTAATCCTTTGAAAGAGGTCATCCACTGTGTGGAGGTCCATTTCCGCGAGTTTGTCCCGGTATTGGGGTTCAATCAGGTTCAGATCGGCAACCCTGGCGATATAGGAGTTGATTGTCTTGGTGTCAATGGAGTGAAAAACCAGCGGAAAGAAAAGGGACAGTCCGACAAGGGCCAGGGCAATGACAATGGGTTTTGTCCTTTTCCCCGGGTTGAGGCCGTACTGATCCCGCTCCCAACCCCTCTTCTGCCTGAAGAGTGAGATGAAGTTATAAATCACGTAGCACTCAACGGCGAAAGGGGGAAACCCCAAGAATCCCAGGGGGGGCATCTCGAACCCCTTTATTTCATCGAACAAGGGGACGGTATATACCCACTTGGACCGAGCCCAAAAGTTCCAGAATTCCCACAGGAGACCGCAGGCCAATCCGGCCGTTAGAAGAAGCAGAAATTTCGTCGGATCCCCCCGCTGCCAGTCACGCATCAGCGATTTCCCCCCAAAGCGGTGGTTGATGGGTTCCAAGAGAAAGATAAGGGATCCCCAGATGAGGGGAAAGCCATACCGGGGGACGGTGACGGGGAGGATGAGAAATGCTCCCCCTACGAACCAGAAGGGGATGTACCACTTTCGGCTCTCAGGAATCGCGGTGACCGAAAAACCCCTATAAAGGCCAATACTACCCAGCAGCTCCGTGGTCTCGAAAAGTCCAGGAAGCACCGTAGAGTAGGCGATCATATAGCCAATCCATCTCATGGGGGTGTTGCTGGGTATATTAATGTAATACCAGTTCTTCATGGAGAGGTTTACCAATTCGAAGAAGAGCCACACGGCGACGGACCAAGGCATCAAGAGGAAAAACTCCTTAGTCCGGTTCATCAGAAGGGAATTTCCCTTCATTTTGTAGATAAGGCTGTCACAGATGAGGATATATGCCCACCATGCGAAACAATAGAACCAAGAAACGAAGGGCTCAACCCTTCTGAACATCATAATCTCGGCGAGGATCAGGATTCCGAAGCCGATGATTCCATGGATGTTGAGCTTGTTCCAGCCATATCTCGTTATCATCAAAGATTCCCTTCGGTGTGATCCCCGATCTCTTTCTTTCCGATTTCCAGATCGGGTGAGCCAGGGGTGAATAGGGGGAAACTGGTCTATTTAACCATAAAAACAACATGCCAATCAACAAAGGGGAGATGGAATGTGATGGCAAAGGGAGAATGGAGTTCCCGACTCTTTATGGGGATAGTTCAATGACTTTAGAGGAAGTTCAGGATAATCCGAGTCAATGTAGGATTTTACCATCTCAGGGGATAACTTTTCCCTTGAAATTCCAAGGGGTTTGTTTTATCTGTAATGCTATAGTCGGGGGTTGGCGCTTTTATGAAGGATGTGGTCGGATTTGGGGCTTTAAATATCGACCTCCTCTATGAGGTGGATTTCTTCGATCTCTTCAACTTCGGACAAGTCCGATTGGAGGCCGGAAAGGAGATTCAGGGCAGTGATGAGGAGTTTCAACACCTCTTAACCTTGCTTCATCGACATGGCCGGTTTAAGGGAAGAAGCGGGGGCGGGTCAGCGGCGAATACGATCTTCGCCCTTTCGAGAATGGGGTTCAATACGGCATTTATCGGTAAGGTGGGGGAGGGCGAAGATGGTGATTTCCTGATCCATTCCTTGGAGGCGGGGAAGGTTGACACTCGCTGGGTGAGGAGAAACCATACGAGTGGCGTTTGCCTGATAATGCTGGACAAATCTCAAGACCGATCCATTTTCATGCGGCCCAATGCCAACGACAGCCTTTGCGCTGATGAAATCGATGTGGGCCTCTTTTCTCAAAGCCGACTTTTACACATAACCTCCTTTGGAGGGAAATTACCCATGGAGGCTCAAAAGGCGGCCCTCGAACATCTCCTGCCCCACGGAAAAATGAGCTTTGACCCAGGGGAGATATATGCCAGACGGGGGTTGAAGGAGATGAAGCCCTTCATAGAGAGGTGTTCGGTTCTCTTCGTTACCGATAAGGAGGTTTCTCTTCTCACATCAATGGGTTATGAGCGGGGTTGTAGGAACCTCCTGAGCTATGGTCCTGATGTCGTTGTCTGCAAAAGGGGAAAAGAGGGGTCCTCTGTCTTAACTCGTGAGGAAGCCTTTATGGTACCCGCCGAAGAGGTTGAGGTTGTGGATACTACCGGGGCCGGCGATGTGTATGATGCCGGATTTTTGGCGGGTATGATCCTGGGCAAACCCTTGAAGGATTGTGCCCTTTTCGCTACGAGGGTTGCGGGCAAGAGTGTGACCGGTTTTGGAAGGGATTGTTACCCAAGGAAGGAGGATTTGATCGAGTTCTTTAACCCTATGGAGGAATAAGGGAAGATGGGTTATACAATGGGATGGTTCTCGACGGGGCGTGATGAGGCAGCAAGGGAGTTATTGCAGAGGGTTTATGAGAATATTGCCAATGGGGTAATCCCGGGGAGAATTGGCTATGTTTTTTGCAACAGGCGGCCCGGAGAAACCCTTGAAAGCGACCGGTTCATCGAACTGGCCAAGACGCTGGACTTAAAGGTGGTCTTCCTCTCCAGTTCTGAATTTGAACCACATCTCCGGTTGGCTTCATCGGAGATATGGCGTGCCAAATACCACGAGGAAGTGATGAACAGGGTACAAAAGTATGGAGCGGAGGTCATCCTATTGGCGGGTTATATGTTGATCGTCAGTCCGGAGATGTGCAGGCGTTACACCATGATTAACCTCCATCCCGCCAATCCGGGGGGACCAAAGGGGACTTGGCAGGAGGTCATTTGGCAACTGATTGAAAACAGGTTCTACGAAACGGGGGCGATGATGCACCTGGTTACGAATGAGTTAGATGAGGGGCCACCCATTACGTATTGCACCTTTGCCATTCGTGGTGAGGGTTTTGACCCCCTTTGGGACGATTTGGAAAGGAAGCTGATGGAGAAACGCATGGCCGATATCATCGAGGACGAAGGGGAGGGCAACCCACTTTTCATGGAGATCAGGCGGCAGGGGGTGAGGAGGGAGGTTCCACTGATGGTGTACACCTTGAAGGCCCTAGCCGAGGGGGAGATAAGGGTTATGGAGGGGAGGGTCATAAACGAAAAGGGGGAAGAGGCTGGGCCAATTCTCCTGAATGATGGGATAGAAGGGTATGTGAGAGAAATGGAATTGGAATGATATTAGGTAATGCAGCAACGCGGCGATTAATGATGATGATCTCGTGAAAAGTCAAAATTCGATGGCAAAGTAAAAAGCTCCAAATTC
>CBDUXJ010000148.1:0-6677 GCA_965371165.1 uncultured Syntrophobacterales bacterium
GGGGAAATCCTTGATAAGGTGATGAAGGAGGTTCCGGGGGTATATCTGAAATCGAGACCCACCCATTTCGGCAGGGATGTAGCGCTAGAGATTACCCTGACGGCTACGGGCGACGATGCGAATGAGGTTGAGGCCAGCATTGGGGAGGCCGTTACGGAGATCGAAAAGAGGCTACCTCGCTGAGAGTGGGCAGAGAAGAGCGACCTTTTCAGAGATTTCAAAAAAGGTGCTTGATCCTCTTCCCAATCTGCAGGCTCAAATGGCGAAATCGTATCACCCCAAATCACCCAATTCATATTGCAGGATTCCCACAAGCACAATGGCGGCCGTCTCCGTCCTCATAATCCTCTGCCCGAGGGTGATGGGGATGAATCCCCTCCCTTCTGCCCTTCGGATCTCTTCTGGGTCGAAGCCGCCCTCAGGGCCAACCATCAATGCCACCTGGCCATAATTCCCCTTGGACCTCAAGACGTCTCTCAAGGGGTTCTTGTTCCCCTTCTCCCAAAGGATGACTTTGAGATCGCTCCCCCCGGCGTACTCCAGTGCTTCTAAGAAATCGCAATAGGGCTCGAGGAGGGGAACTCTTCCCCTCCTCGACTGCTTGGCTGCCTTTATGGCGATGGATTGCCACCGATGGGCCTTGGGCTGTTTCCTTTCCCTTTCCTCAAGGGAAATCGACCGCCTCGATTTGAAGGGAACGATGGAATAGACCCCCAGTTCGGTGGCTTTCTGAATGATGAGCTCCATCCGCTCCTTATCGGGTAGGGCTTGAAGGAGGATGATCTTTGCGGGGGACTCGGTAGGAGGTACGAGGGACTTGAATACCAACACCCAGGCCTCACGGGGATTGATGGAGAGGATCCTTCCCCGAAATTCCCCTCCTCCTTCCCCGGTTAACGTAACCAGCTCACCGGACCTGGCCCGACGAAAGTTTAACCCATCCAGTCCCTCTCCCGTTACTCGGATCTTTTGGCCTTCCTTGGGACGCGTTTTGATCTCGATATACCCTATTGGATTTGAACTACTCAAGGAAAGCCCTTTTTATTTTTTCTTCTTCTTGGACGGCTTCTCCTCGGCTGCTTCGAACTCCTTTATGCCTGATGCCAGTTCTTCCAATTGCCTATCGACCAAGAAGTTCACCGTCCCTTCCTTAAAGCTGTCATCCTTACCCCTCTCGCCTGCTTCTACCCCGGTCAAAATCTCGATACCCTGATCGATGCTCTTCACGGGATAGATACGGAATTTGCCCTCTTCGACCGTCTTCACGACATCCTTTCTCAGCATCAGGTCATCCACATTTTGATGGGGTATCATCACCCCTTGTCTTCCCGTTAACCCCTTTGCCTTACACACATCGAAGAAACCCTCGATTTTCTCGTTCGCACCGCCGATGGGCTGAATCTCTCCCTTCTGATTCACGGAACCAGTCACGGCAATATCCTGCCTAAGGGGAATCCCGGCGAGGCTCGATAGAAGCGCATAAACCTCGGTGGATGAAGCGCTGTCCCCGTCTACACCGCCGTACGATTGTTCGAAGCAGATGCTGGCGCTCATAGCAAGGGGTTTATCCTGGGCGTACTTCCCCCGGAGGTATCCGGCAAGGATGAAAACCCCCTTATTGTGGGTAGGACCGCTGAGTTCAGCTTCCCTCTCGATATTGATGATGCCCGCCTTACCCATGGCAACCTTAGCCGTAATTCGGGAGGGCTTTCCGAAGGCATAATCCCCCAAATTGTAAACGGAAAGCCCATTCACCTGCCCAACCACCGCCCCATCGGAGTCGATCATGATCATTCCATCATCGATCATCTCCTGAATCTTATCCTCCACGAGATTAACCCTGTGGATCCTCTTTTGGATCGCCTTCTCCACATGAATTTCGCTAACGCCTTGGCTTCCCTCCTTTACCGCCCAGTAACTGGCTTCCCTCAAGACATCGGCGAGCAGGTGAAACCGGGTCGTCAATTTCTTCTGCCTTCCCGCAATCCTCACCCCATACTCCACCACAGCTGCCACACCGGATCGATCAAAAGGCTTCAGATTTTCCTCCTTGCAAATCTTATGGATTAAAGAGGCATACTTGCTAATGGCTTCCTCGTCCTTATCCATCACCGTATCGAAATCGGCTTTCACCTTGAATATCTTCTTGAATTCCTCGTCATGATTATAGAGGAGATGGTACATCATTGCGTCCCCAACCATGATCACCTTCATATCGGCCTCAATCGCCTCGGGTTTCAGGGCAGAGGTGGCAAAGAGGTAGAAGGGATCGTAGGTCTGCATTTCCACGACCCCGTTCTTGAGGGTCCTCTTCAGGGTCTGCCAGACCCCGGGTTCGATCAACGCATCCAAGGCGTCGATGATGAGATACCCTCCATTGGCCCTGAGGAAGGATCCGGCCTTTATCCGGCTGAAGTCCGTCTTCCAAATCCCCGATCGATCGACGACTCTCTCCATGGTTCCAAAGAGGTTTCGGTAATTGGGGGTCGTTTCCACGACAATCGGCGAGCCCTTGGTATCCGAGTTGTCCACCAATACGTTAACCCGGTATTCGGTGTATTCATCGGCGGGTTGAGGGATATTCAGACCCGGTGTAATCTGCGGTTGTTCCTCCTTTTCCATAAAC
Source organism: uncultured Syntrophobacterales bacterium (assembly GCA_965371165.1). GTDB lineage: Bacteria > Desulfobacterota > BSN033 > WVXP01. The sequence continues at coordinate 2,627 of CBDUXJ010000148.1, forward strand.
CTCGAAAGGTTCTCCATGAGGCTCTCTTGAACCTCTTCCAGGTAGTTGTTGATCTTCTCATTATCGTATTTCTCCAGGAGATCAAAGAGGGAATCACGGACCACGGGCGAAATGACCTCCTTGTCAAGGTCCTGGAGGGATTCTCGAATCTCCTTTTCGGTCTTTCGAGTCTCTTTGAAAATGTCCTCCAGTTCAGAAGCCAACTCCCTCTGTTTCTCCCTTAACCTCTCCACCTCTTGTTCGGAAAACTTTCCCTCCTGGACCAGGGTCTCTAATTGATCGAAGCTCATGGTGTTTCCATCAATGACCGGAAAGATACCCGGTCTGGAGTAAGGGCCCATTTGGACCTGAATCAGGGAGAACTTCTCCTGGGTAACCTTCTTCTCGAATTCCTTGAAATAGGCCGCTTGCTGCTCCCGGAATTTTTCTAAGATCTCCTTTTTTTTGTTGAGGTATCTTTCATCCTCGAATATCAAGGGGATCTTCTTCTTCAGGGTTTCGATGAGGTTGTCCATATCCCTTCTAAACTCATTTCCCCTGCCCGCCGGAAGGGAGATCATCTTGGGCATATCGGGGTTTTTAAAATTATTCACGTAACAGATATCGTTGGGGATCTTACCCGCTGTATCGATCTCCTCCAACAAACCCTTGATGGCTGTCTTTCTTCCTGTACCCACGAGGCCTGTTACGAAGATATTGTAGCCGAATCCGTCGATATCCAAGCCGAGGCGAATGGCCTCCAGGGCTCGCTCTTGGCCAATTATTTCTTCGGTAATGGGCAAATCCTCAGTTGATTGGAATTTCAGCTCTTCCGGGTCGCACCTCCACCTCAGCTTTTCTATGGGAACCTCTTCAAATGTCATTTCTCGAGTCATTTCATATTACCTCCCCGGGCTGAAAACCCCTCTCCCCGTTCCATCGAATCACGGGTATTCTCCACAATAACCATTGAAATGTCAATACCCCCGGGGCCCGGCCTGATTCCGTGTAGAGGGATCTTTCCCTCTGGGTACCAGGTGGGAATGGGAATTATTCTGTCATTGAGGCGTGGGGTCCATTGGATAAAAAGGAAGGATTTGTCCAATTCACCTTAATAATCACATAGGAAGTGGAAAGGAGTGTATGGGGGGATTACAACCCCTCTTTGGATAGCTCCTCCAGCAATTTCCTCTGTCCCTGGGTAAGGCCATCGGGGGTTTTTACGATAATCTTGATGAACCCATCGCCCCGACCATTCCCCCTGAAATGAGGAAATCCATGATTTTTCAACCTCAATTTGGTATGGCTCTGGGTGCCTTGCGGGACCTTAACCCTTCGCCTCCCATCCAAGGTTGGAACTTCAACCTCTGCTCCCAGGGCGGCTTGACTGAAGGTTACCTCCTTTTCGATAATGAGATCATCTCCCGTCCTTTGGAAAAGGGGATGTTTTTGCATATGTATCCTAAAGAAAAGATCCCCCCTGGGGCCCCCGTTTTTGCCCGGCGCACCCTTCCCCTGAACCCGCAGCTTCTTTCCCTCGCTAATTCCCGGGGGGATTTTCAGGGTGATCCCTGTTAACCTTCCATCACTCCGATAGGAAACTTTCTGCTCGGCCCCAAATGCCGCTTCCTCCAGGGTGATGGAAAGATCATAGGTGACATTACCGCCCTTTTGGGGCATATGGCTTTCCCTCTGAAAACCCTTGCCCCAAGGGGACCCGTAATCAAAACGTGGGCCGTCTTGGGCCCCGAAGTCCCCAAAGCGAAATTTCCGTTTGGAGCCCCTTCCAAATAGGGAGCTGAAGATATCATCGGAGCTAACCCCCAAATCCTTCAACATATCTCCGATGTCGAAGCCCCTGAAGATGTCCTCTTGGGAGAACCTTTGATGAAAGGCCGCTGAACCGACGGTGTCGTATTGCCTACGCTTCTCCTTATCGCTCAATACGGCGTAGGCCTCGTTGATCAGTTTGAACTGCTCCTCGGCCTTCTTATCCCCGGGATTTCGGTCTGGATGATACTTCAAGGCGAGCTTTCGATAGGCCCTTTTGATCTCCTTCTCACTGGCGCTCTTATTAACGCCCAGTATCTTATAGTAATCTCTATCCTCCATCTTTAGCCGTCCGTCCCGTCAAAAGCGGCGTTCTCTCGCTGTAGTTTTCCTTGATCAACTTGTTCAGATAGTTCTCCGGATCCTCAACAGCCTCAGAGCTGAGGATAAATTTGGACTGTTTACTGTGATCCCGAATGAGCTTGAACCCATGTTCGAAATTTTCCGTTAACCCCTGAAAAATGAGCGCGGCGCCGTTTCCCTCCTCCAAGGCTAACTCAGTCAGTTTGACAACGGCACCTTCATCGAATTCAATCTCAATCCCGTGTTTCTTAAAGAACGACTCCTCATAATCCCGAATCTGTCGATCTATGGAAAGGATCTCCTCGTAGACGGTGCCGATATCGAAGCCCCCATCGACGACCCTATCGGCGATGAGATCAACCCTTCTATCGCGGATCACCATGCCGTGCTTCCCGAGAAGCTCCCCCTCCCTCCGCTTGATTATCCCCTTTATTATCTCCTTCTCTTCATTGGCCAGCACCTCGAATCGAGCCATTAGTGTCTCATCGGGGGACGTAGCAAGGAGTCTCTCCAACTCCCCCTCGGGGTCTTCTACCATTGAAGGAGTGACAACCAATTGACGAATATCGGTTGAGGGCAGCTTCTTTTCGAATTTTACCAAGACCTTCTCCACCGCACTCACCAACCCCCGTGCACCGGTCTTTTCCTCGTACGCCCGCTCAGCCAATTTATAGAGGACCTTATCCTCGAACTGAATATCGATCTCGTAAGACTTAAAATCCTGCTTTTTCCCAATGATAATGGGGTTATTGTGATTTCTTAAGATGTGATAAAGGTCCTCGGCATCCAACCTCTCGAATATCACGATAACCGGCAATCTGCCGATAAATTCCGATTCAAACCCATATTCGATCAAATCCTCAGCTTTTACGTGTTCGAGGTATACCACCCTCTCATCCCTTGAGCGGATTTCCGCTCCGAATCCAATGCCTTCTTTCCTCATCCTTTTCTTGATGATCTCATCCAGACCGGTAAAAGCCCCGCTGACGATGAAAAGGATGTTCTTGGTATTGACGACCCTCTTTTCCTTCTTCCCCGTCTTCCGATATTTTTCGATGGCTTCCAGTTGGGAAATGGGGTCATGGGGAACCTTCAGATCGACCTCCGTCTCCTCCATGGGTTTGAGAAGGGCCCGCTGAACGCCAGTCCTCGACACATCGGGACCTATGAGGTTGATGCTGGATGCGATCTTGTCGATTTCATCAAGGTAGATGATCCCATACTGAGCCCATTCGACATCCCCCTTGGCTTCATATACCAGATCTCTCACCAAGTCCTCCACATCGCCTCCAACATAACCGGTCTCGCTGAATTTCGTCGCATCCCCCTTCACAAAGGGAACTCCGATCTTCTTGGCAATCAATTTGATCAAATAGGTCTTTCCAACCCCTGTGGGCCCGATCATGATGATGTTGTTCTTTATATTGCCCACCTCTTCAAAACGGCTCGACTTCTTGAATTTTTTCAGGAAATTGATGCGGTTAAAATGGGTACAGATTTTTGTTGCTAACACCGCCTTAGCTTCATCCTGCCTGATGACATATTCGTTGAGATAAGCCTCCAGTTCCTCCGGCTTCATATCGAAGCGGGGTTCCCCCGATACCTTAGGCTCCTTTTTCCTCTTGCCGCCCGCCTCGCCCGTCCCGGCCTTCGGAAAGAGCATTGGTACGACCAACCTTATTCGATCGCCGTACTTCTTGCCCAGATATTCGTTTAATTCCTTCTCCAACTCCTTTTGATCGGGAATCTTAGAATCCGAACCCCATTCTTTTCCCATCTCCGAAAACCCTCATGTATGAATCTACCACCTGTTTGCCAATCTAATTATAGTCGCTATTCCTTGATTTTTCAAGGATCACACATGACGTCATTGTAAAAAGTTGAAATTAGACGGCAAAGAAAAAAGATCCAGATGCAAGGCGCGCAAATCCTGAGGAAT
>CBDUXJ010000149.1:0-6649 GCA_965371165.1 uncultured Syntrophobacterales bacterium
GCATCTGGATCTTTTTTCTTTGCCGTCTAATTCCGACTTTTTACGAAATCATCAAGATTCATTAGTACTAACTATTGAAATTCTCATCACCTCAATCAATCCTGTAATTCAAACGCAAATCAACGGAATCGGTAACGTGCCAGAATTCCATAAGCAGGTCCTCAGTTTTCCGCGCTTGATGTGGCTCAAGTGGGGAGAAGTAAGAGAAGTTTGGACTTTAGTCCTCTGGTGTACTCCAGAAACCCCTGAAATTTCCGGGCACAAATTTCCTTGACAATGCTTATGGAATCAATTTACTTTTAAGAAGATTGTGATTTTTCTCTCAAGTCGGTTTTAAGGAGAGTGATCCTATGAGGCAAGAGGTGGCTATTGTTGGGGTTGGGCAAAGCGCCTTCGTCCGAGGTTATGAGGGTTCCATCAGGGAGCTGGCCTTTGAGGGATATAGAGAGGCTATGGAGGATGCCAACCTGACCTCAAAGGACATTGATGCCTCGATCATATGCTCGGCTCCGGAATACGATAAACAAAGAACGCCTGCGGGAGTGCTGGCCGAATATCTGAGCTTAAATCCCAAGCCCACCTTTTATATTGAAAGTGTGTGTTCTTCCAGTAGCATGGGGATCCGAGTAGCCTACTCCTTGATCAAATCGGGCCTCCACGATGTAGTCCTTGTCCTCGGATTTCAGAAGATGTCGGAAATCAGTTCCGCGGATTCTCAGGAAAGGATGGGCAGAGGAGCGGACATCATGTGGGAATCCCCCTTCGGGACGATGATGCCGGCCTATTACGCCATGCATGCCCGAGCCCACTCCGCCAAATACGGAACTACGGAGGAGGATCTAGCCTTAATTCGGGTGAAGGCGGCGAGTTACGGATCGATGAACCCGAAGGCGGTTTACCGGAAGGAAGTCACCCTGGAGCAGGTTATGGGCTCCGATGTGGTCTCCACTCCGCTGAAGCGATTCGATTGTTGTGCAAATGCCGACGGCTCCTCTTGTATCATCGTCGCCAAAGGGGAGAAGGCTGTGCGGATGACTGAGAAGCCCGTATGGATTCTTGGCCTGGGAGCCGCATCGGCGCCCCTAAACATGACGGGGAGGGATTCGCTTACCGGTTTGAGCGTAGCCAGGGAAGCGGCAAGAGAGGCATACGAAATGGCGGGGGTTAGTCCCAGTGATATCGATGTGGCTGAAGTCCATGATTGTTTCACCCTCGCTGAGATGATGGCCTATGAAGACCTAGGATTTGCCAAGCCTGGAGAGGGACCCAAGCTGATCAGGGAAAGGCAGACCTATGCTGGAGGGAGAATCCCCGTCAATGTCGACGGCGGCCTCTTATCCAAGGGTCACCCCATCGGGGCCACAGGGGGATCACAGGTGAGAACCATTGTCTTACAATTGAGAGATGAGGCTGGCCCGATGCAGGTAAAGGATGCAAGGGTTGGTCTGATCCATAATATCGGGGGTGTGGGTATCTATGGCAATGTAACCATTTTGGGGAGAGAATAGGATGGGGTTTGAACGGTTCGGAACAGTCAGTTTCACCTCTACAAGCAAGGTGGACCATTTCGTCGACCTATTGGATCAAGGAAGGGTGTCGGGGACCCGTTGCAGGAAATGCGGGAAATCCTTTTTCCCGCCAAGGGCCGACTGTTTTAACTGTTTCTCCGCGGAAATGGAATGGTTTGAGATAACCGGCATGGGACAACTGATTTCCTATTCCACATTGATCTATGCACCCACTGGTTTTGAGCAGGACCTCCCGTATACCATTGCCTTGGTCCAATTCAGCAATAACCTCAAGCTATTTGGACGATTGAGTCAGGAGATTAAGGCGGAGGAGATGAAAATTGGAATGGAGCTCAAGGCAACCCCAGTCAAGCTCCCCAATGGTCGCGTATCCTATGAGTTTAGGGAGGTCTGACTTACCTCGATCTTCACCTGGAATTCTTAGTCGTGAAAGCTCTCAAGCCCACGGCTTCTATGGGGCTGCCTCAACTTCTTCAAGGCCTTGGCTTCGATCTGCCTGATTCTTTCCCTGGTGACACCGAAGACTTTCCCAACCTCCTCCAAGGTATGGTCGCTCCTCTCCCCTATACCAAATCTCATTCTCAAGATTTTTTCCTCACGGGGAGTCAAGGTGGCCAGGACCTTCTCCACCTCTTCTGTTAACCGGAGGTTGATGACATCCTCTACGGGTGAGTTGGCCCCCTTATCCTCGATGAAATCCCCGAATCGACTATCTTCGTCTCCAATAGGTGTTTCCAGGGAAATGGGTTCTCGATACATATGGAGGACCTTATTCACCTTCTCCATCGGCAACCCAATCTTTTCCGCGATCTCCTTAGTGCTGGGATCTCTTCCCAACTCCTTGAAGAGGGATTGTGATGTCTTATGGATTCGATTTTCCGTCTCTATTAAATGAACGGGCAATCTTATGGTTCGGGATTTATCCGCGAGGGCTCGGGTAATGGCTTGGGTAATCCACCACGAGGCGTAAGTGCTAAATTTATACCCCTTTCGGTAATCAAACTTCATCACTGCCCTCATGAGCCCCATATTTCCCTCCTGAATCAGATCCAGCAGGGGAAGCCCACGATAGGAAAATTTCTTTGCTATGCTGACCACTAACCTCAAATTGGCCTGAATCATTTCGCCTGTGGCCTTCTTGAATTTCGATTCAACCGCTTTCAAATCCTTGATGCTCTTTTTCCATTGGGACGCATCCAACCCTAAGTCGTCCAATTTCTTCGGATTTTTAGCAATCTCCTCATCTACCTGCCACGATCTCTCTATGATCGTCTCAACGTGCGCATCCTTCAAATTGAGGCAACAGATCAATCGGTAAATATCGATTTCGATAGCCCTCCGCATCCTTTCCAGGGTTCTCTTTTTCGCTTCTCTCTGGGTTACCCTGTTCAAAAAGGCCATTTTTTGGCTTTCCCGGTCTAGTGCCTCGCCTTTTTCGACGATAGAGATCAATCTTTTCCTTTGGAACTCCTCTTCCTCAAGAGATACCTTAGTAAGTTCCTCGCCGTCCCGGGTAATTTCCCTCATTTTCACCTGGTTCATTTCTAATCGCCGTCTGAGCTCGAAGACTATTTCTCGAGCAATGGGAGATTCCAGGACCAATTTTCTCCGATCTCTGTTCCTCGCCTCAATCCTTTTGGCAACCTCCAGTTCCCTTTTGCGAGTGAGGAGGGGAATATTTCCGATATCCCGGAGATATTTCCATATAGGATTGTCCACCATTTTGTAGGAAGAGGAATCGAGTGCCTTTGATTTGCTGATCTTCTTCGTTTTCTTCACATTTTTGGGAAGGCTGACCTCCTTCCTGCTAACAAGACTGCCGGTAGCGTCAACTGATCGACTCACGATGGGCTCCTGCTCCCAAGAGCTCATTCTATCCTCCTCGTCGACGTAGTGAATCCTCCCCTGGTCAAATAGTTCCTTTTCTGTCGGATGCTCTCCAACCTTATGCAAAAAACCCTTTCAGCTCGGTGAAAGGGTCCTAATTGGATCAGAGGCTACTGAATAAATCCCAAGAGAGGCCTTTTATAGAGAAGGAGTCCAAATATATATCCCACTGGCCGAATTGTATCTAAACTCTCTGCCTTGGTGAATCTCGGCCAATAAATTGAAATCATTATATCCCAAAAAAGATATTTGTCAAGACTTTTTTTGAGTTAAGTAATTAATTTTCCATATTTTTTAATCCTTTTAGCGGAGCATCTTGCCCCCAATTGGCTGCTTCTTTGAAGCCCTATTGCCTCTCGTCCATTGAGTAAATCCAGGGTGAACACCCTCATGGACGGCTTTTTCCAATAGAGCCGCGGTGTGAGGCCGATCCGCCTAAAGGACCGATATCCAGCACGAACAAGGGGTCTCCGATGGGGAAAGAAGAAGAGGTGGCTCGGACACCTGCAATCGGTGCTGCCAAACCCTGGAAGGAATTGGAAGATACGGCTCAATTGGCTGGCCAACATACACTCCTTGTCCGAAAGGCACTGCCCATAGACGATGGCCTCGATTTCCCCGTATCGGAGGAGATAGTCGATATGCCAATGAAGCAGCTTAACATCCTTGAGGTGGCGATTTAACCTCGACTTCATTCCCCTCCTCGCTGATCCAACGTAGCCGTAGGATGCTCGATGGAAAAATCGATATCCCAGACCCCCAATTTGAATCCATCTCCGCCCATGCAAACGGATCATAAGGAGATAAATGCCGCCTATCTCACCCATCGGATTCATGGATAATCTAGAAAGATCTCGTCTCAAGCCCCGTATTTTTTTAGCTTCAGGGCGTTAGCCAACATGAGAGGCATAATACTGGTGGCGGGGAAACGCCCTAGCCCCCCTAATAGGCATGACCGTTCATCGAACCTCTCCACCGCATCGGTTCTTATGAACCTGGAGAAGAGCAAAATGGGGTTGGGATGCCAACTGTGAGATTTGAGTACGGAGGGCGTGGAGTGATCACCCGTGACCACCAACACATCCGGTTCCAGATCCAGTAGATCCGGTATGAACTCGTCCATCTCCTCGATAGCCCTCACCTTGCCATGGAAATTTCCATCTTCTCCGAACATATCGGGTTTCTTTATATGAAGGTAGAAGAAATCATATTGATCGAAGTAATCCCTCAATGCCTTTATCTCATCCCTTATTCCCTCTCCGGCCTCCAACGTATCCATACCGACTAATCTCGCTATCCCTTTGTACATGGGATAGACGGCGATGGCAGCCGGACGGACCTGGAAGAGTTCGGTCATGGTCGGAATTTTGGGGGGGTGAGAGAAGCCCCTCAATAGAACAGTATTAGCCGAGTCTTGGGATCTCAAGAGGTGGGTTGCTTCTTTTATGAATCGATTGACGACTCTTTCGGAGAACTTGGCACTATCAGATATGGCCGAGGCCGGGATGCTCGGCTTCCCCTCCTTTTGGGGATCGGTATCAGTCAATCCATCTCCCAACCCCTCGCCCCTGAAGAGGACGACGAATCGATGTTCCTTTCCCGGGTTAATGGTGATCTTTACCCCTTCTATCTCTCCAATGCCATTCTGCAACAGGTCGCAGAGGACTTTGTTTTTTTCCGTTGAAATCCTCCCTGCTCTCCTATCTATGATGACCTCTTTTTTATCCAAGGTAGCGAAATTTCCTCTGGCGGCCAGATCGCCCTCAGTGAGCTGCATTCCAATCCCCAAGGCCTCCAAGACCCCACGGCCGATCTGGTATTTCATGGGATCATATCCAAAGAGGGCCAGATGAGAGGGACCACTTCCGGGGGTAATTCCGGGGGAGATGGGGTCCACGAGCCCACAGATCGATTGCGAGGCAAGTTTATCGAGATTGGGTACATGGCATTGCTCCAATTCGGTCTTCCCATTTAACGGAAGGCCCCCCAATCCATCGATCACAAGCATGAGCATCTTGGCGGGGGTTTTTGTGGAAATCGATTTCACCAATTCCTCGGAAATCATGGTTCTGCTACCTCCTTATGGTTGCCTTCTTTAACGATGGATTCCTGTTACGCTCCATATAGTTTGACAATATAAACCAATTCTGTTAATTTTTGAATCCCCAATGTCTAAAAATACAGCCTCTTCTTCTCCATGGGAGATCATCCATCGACAAAAGGGAGAGCCGATATCAAAATCCTCGGTAGGTAGGGTTCGGCATGTACGATGCCATAACGGATGTGAGCGGTATTCGGGTGGGCCATTTTTCCCATTTTAAAGCCCTAACGGGTTGTACCGTTGTTCTTTGCGAGGAAGGAGCCCTCGCAGCGGCGGATATGTGGGGAACCGCTACGGGGACCAGACAGATGGATGCCCTATCCCCGGGCCATCTGGTGGAGCGAATTCATGGAGTTTGCCTCGCGGGAGGAAGCGCGTTCGGTTTAGATGCCGCCGGTGGGGTGATGAAATTCCTGGAGGAAAGGGGTAGAGGGTTCGATGTTGGCATAACCAAGGTCCCCATTGTTCCTGCTGCCGTGATCTTTGATCTTGGGGTTGGCGACCATCGAGTACGTCCGGATGCGGAGATGGGCTATGAGGCCTGCATGAACGCTCGGGGAGATAGAGTTGAAGAGGGAAGTGTAGGGGCTGGAACTGGAGCCACAGTGGGAAAGCTTTTCGGCATCAAACAGGGAATGAAAGGCGGAATCGGAACGGCGAGCATGAAATCGGAATCCGGGGCGACGGTGGGAGCCATCGTCGTGGTCAACGCCTTCGGGGACATTATCAACCCGTACAGTGGTAGGATTTTGGCGGGAGCCAGGAAATCGGAGAAGAGCAAGGGGTTAGCCAATTCATCTAAACGCATAATGGAGGGAACCACTAGGAGACAATTCGGCTTGGTGAACACTACCTTGGCGATCATTGCTACCGATGTCCACCTATACAGAGAGGATTTGAAAAAGGTGCTCAAACTCGCTCATAATGGGCTGGCCAAAACCATTTCTCCCCTTCATACCACCTTCGATGGGGATGTCATCTTCGCCATCTCCCTTGGGGAAAAAGAGGCCGATGTAAACACCGTGGGCATCCTTGGCGAAGTAGCCCTTATCCAAGCGATCATGCGATCTGTACAAAGAGCCAACGGCCTTGGGGCCGTCCCGGCTTTTAAGGATATTTCCACATAATGAAG
>CBDUXJ010000150.1:0-6633 GCA_965371165.1 uncultured Syntrophobacterales bacterium
GGGGGTAATGGATATGGCTAAGCTGATATTAAAATTCAGGGGTGCAACGCTCCAGGAAATTCCCATAGCCAAATCCGCTATTACCATAGGAAGGGTGGACAAAAACGATATCAAGATCGAAAACCTGGCTGTTTCCCGACAGCATGCCAGAATTGTACAGGATGGGGATCGCTATATCATGGAGGATCTCAACAGCCTGAACGGAACCTTTGTCAACGAGAAAAGGGTGATGAAGTGTATCCTCAGGAATGAGGATGAAATCTTGGTGGGCAAACACACGCTCGTCTTTATTGATCGGGAGGAGAAACCCATCGAGATGAGAAAGGATATCGATATCTCCCTTGCCGAGAAGACGGTGATACTGGATACCAAGAAACAGCGAGAGCTCATCTCCCAACCGGGAGGGGAGAAACCGACCATTGAGGAGAAGCCCTCCGATTTGAAAGGTGGCATAACAATCATTTCTGGAGGAATCGGCCAGAAGGGTATCGAACTGAAAAAGCGGTTAACCATTGGGGGCAAGGGTGACGGTGCCGACATTAAGCTCAGAGGTTTTTTCGTCGGCAAAATCAGCTTCATCATCAGTAAGAGGCCTAATGGGTTCTTCATAACCCGTTCCGGGGGAAGGAGCGTAACAAAGGTGAACGGTGTAAAGGTTGAAGGACAGCAGGAACTGAAGGATGGGGATATCATCGATATCGGCTCGACGAGAATGCAATTCCATAGTAGTAAGTAATCCGATGGGGAAGGCTGAAGGGATGTCGAAGAGGATACGGACTGGACGATATGGGGCGGGAAGAGGGTATGAGGAGATTGGTTTCGTTGGCGGCGGCTATGGTCATTTTGGGAGGAGTGCTGTTTTCCATTAAGATCGTCAAAGCCACTCAATATGGCGAGTTACTTCTCTCCCGGGGAATAGAGGAAATGGGAAGGGGAGAATATGAGAAGGCCCTGGAAAGGTTTAAGAGAGCTGCCGAGAGGGAGCCTCATGATCCAGAGGTTCACTATTTTTTGGGGTTGGCCTATTCCCGTTTGAAGGACTACCCCTCGGCGATAACGGCATTTGAGAGGGTCCTGAAGCTGGCTCCCAAGAACCGAAAGGTTCGATATGAACTGGGCATGGCATATTTCTTATCGGGTGACTATAAAGGGGCCGCGGGTTCCCTTGAAAGGGCTCGAAAGGATGATCCATCCAACCCCATGGTTTTGCTCTATCTCGGGGTGGCCTATATGAGTTTGGGAAGGTATAAGGAGGCTGCAAAGGCACTTCGGGCCTGTATCGAGATGAATCCCGGCCCCGAGGTTGTCGCGATGGCCCGGGATTACTTAGGCCAGATTCCGGTGCGGGAAAAGCCCGAGAAGAGATTGAGCCTTTCCGCGACGCTCAGTTTTCAATATGACGACAATGTCATCCTGAAACCGGAGGGGTTGACAACTGCTGAGCTCGTCGCCGATGAGTCGGATTATCGAGGCGTTGGCTTCCTTTGGGGTGAATATCAGTTCCTCCAGGGGAAACCCTGGCTGGGGGGACTGCGATATTCCCTTTATCAGAGCATTCACACCCGGCTTCACGATTTCGACGTCACCAATAATGCGGCCGCCCTTTATGGGGGATATCGAGGTAACCTGATGGGATTTCCCTATAAACTTCAAGGGGACTATGAATATCAGCACACGTTGTTAGACAATGCGAGATACCTGGAGAGACACTCCGGAATCCTCAATCTGGATTTTACCGAAGCGCCAAGTCTCTTAACCCAATTGACCTATCGCGGGCAGAAGAAGGATTTCCATAACCAGCCCTTTCTGGAAGCTGCCGATGACCGAGACGCCTTCAACCATAGGGCGGGGTTGACCCAATATCTCTTCTTTTCGGAGAAGACCCGTCATATTCACGGGGGTTATTTCTTCGATCAAGACGATGCGGAAGGGAATAACTGGGATTATAAGGGACATCTGGCCAGCGCCGGGTTTTTTACGCCCTTGATCTACGGGGTGTGGCTTCGGTTGAAGAGCGAGTACTATTGGCAAAATTTCGATAATACTCATACGACATTCCTGAAAAAGAGGAAGGATAGGGAGTGGACCCAGCACTTCTCTCTTGACCGGGATTTTGGCAAATATCTGAACCTCTCGGCTTATTACGTTCACCAAAATCACGATTCAAATCTGGATGTCTTTGAGTATGATCGGAATATCTTTTTTTTGAGTATAACGGGGCGGATTTAACCGTAGGAGGTCAATATGCTTCGCTCAATAAAGGGAATGTCCGTCATGGCTGTGGTTGGTCTTTTTCTCCTTTTTTCCGCATCAGCCCCCTCGTGGGGGGTAAATGGCCAGTCGATCGGCTCCATTACCGCCATCGAGGGTGAGGTCTATCTTTCCCACAAGGGGGATACGGCCGCATTCCCAGCGATGTTGGGCGATCCCATCTATCTCTACGACCACATCCAGACGGAGAAGCAGGGCCGCGTCCAGATCCTCTTCGAGGATGAGAGCCTCTTGAATTTGGCCGAAAATACCTACATACAGATCACGGAGCATATCTATTCCCCCGCGGAGAACATGCGGTCATCGGTATTTCGGATCATGATGGGAAAAGTTAGGGCCATCGTTGGGCGATATTTCAGGGGAGCGGGCTCCAGGTTTAAGGTCTCCACCCCAACGGCCATTATCGGGGTGAGGGGGACCCATTTCGTCGTGGATGCTCCCCTCCCCGATGAGACCACGGTGCTCAGTATTGATTCGGCCACGGATTTGCTCGTCAGAAACATCCAGGAGGATGTTCCTGGTGAGGTGAGCCTCACCACGGGGCGTATGACAAAGGTCTTGGAGGGGATGCCTCCCTCACTGCCTACAGAAATACCCGATGATCTGATGATGCAATTGTTGATGGATACACGCGTGATGCTGCCCACATTGCAAGGGGGGGCGGTGGAATTAATGGGGCTTTCAGGGAAGGGTGCTGCTGTAACTGTACCAGAGGTTATGGAGGAGGGCGAGATGCCACCCATTCCCGTAGCGCCGGATCAGCCATCGGGGAGGCCCGTTAGCCCTCCCACATTACCAGGGCCTCCACCGGTACCTCCACCCCCTGCATCTGAATAAATTTATGGAGTTTTAGTCATTTCAAATGAATATTCGCTTAGAAAAAGGAGCATAACATGAGATGGGGTATCATTTTGATTTCTATAGGTGTTTGCTTTATCTCGATGAACTTTGATAATGGGCAATTTTTCGCAGTAGAGCCACCACCCTTACGCATAATGGGAGGAAGTACGGTGGCGGATTATCAAATGGTGTCTTTTCCAGTAACGCCCTATGGTGATCACGATCCCTTAACCAATGAGTCTATTCTCATCGATGAACTAGGATACTATTATCCATATGAATGGAGATTTTTTCAATGGGATTCATGTGTTTGGGACCCAGGGGAAGAAAAATGGAAGCTTATTGAGCAACATATCGAATTAGATGATCGGGGGGGGGAAATTAAATGGGGAGCGGATCAAAATATAGAGCCCGGTCGGGGATATTGGATTATTTCAACACATACCCGAGATATTTATGTTGAGGGTGATTTGCCCTCGGAAGAATTTATCCTTTTGGAGCCGGGGTGGAATCAGATCGGAAACATATACTACGTTGAAAACGAGGAAGGAATACAATTCGAGCCTTTTCCAATAAGTAATTTATTCGTAGGGCCTGAATCCGGCCCAGGGGAGGTTAAGCAATTAATAGATCCCGGAAATCTGTATACATATACTACATTACAAGATTATGTAAATGGTGAGTATTTCAATCGAGGAGAAGGATCTAACTTGGAAGTTGGAAAAGGCTATTGGCTGAAAAATATCGATATTAATCAAAGAAAAATTAAACTGTATTTTGCAACGGAAAGTTCTGAATCCACATCTAATAAAATTAATGTAACAAAGGAATATTTTGAGAGGATAGCTCAACAGGAGGATCCACCGTCACCGCCTTCAGCAGTAGAAAGCTCATCATCCTTTCCTCTAAGCGGTGGATCAGGTGGTGGTTGTTTTATAGCCACGGCCGCATACAGGGATTATGACCATCCTAAGGTTCAAATCTTAAGGGAATTCAGGGATCGATACCTTTTGACGAGTGGCTTCGGAAGGATTTTTGTGGACATGTATTACCGCTGCAGCCCTACTTTGGCGAAGTTCGTCGCAGACCGCAACTCCATGAAAGCTCTGGTCAGGTTAACCCTTATGCCTATGATAGGTATGAGCGGTCTCCTTTCCAAAATGAACGTGTATGGATTCCTTATCATTTTAGTTTTTTCTTTCCTGATGGGTTTCTTTTTACTTATAGAGAGTGGGGGGGGAGGGGGAAAATGCAAGCCAAAATTTTCAATCAAATCGGGAGAACGAAGAAGAAAAGGGTAAGTTTCCTTACTATCCTTTCCTTTTATCTCGTTTCAGGCCTCATCTCCTTCTCCCTGATCGGTTGTGGAGGTGGTGGAGGCGGCGGTTCATCATCTACATCAGACGGACCGATTAATCCTGCCCTGTTTTCCGGGTGGGAGATGACAAATGGCCCCCTTAGCGGTGCTATTTCATGTTATGCTATAGATCCGATGAACCCAGATACTATTCTTATAGGTACACGGGGCGGCCTTTTTAAGAGTATCGATGGGGGTCAAAATTGGTCCCGTGTGGAGGACCAAGAATTGTCAAATCATCCTATTGAGGCGATTGTTATTGCCCCAAATAGTAATCAAGTGATTTATGTAGGAACGTGGTCCAATGGCATTTATAAATCTATAGATGGAGGTTCTAATTGGACCTCGACTGATAGAGATAGCTTGCCCAAGCACCCTCCGCCGCATCAACAATATATTCTTCCCACCGATGAATTAGTGATCGATCCCAATAATAATACAATAGTTTATGCTATATTGGGAGACAATCATTATTTATACAAGACCATTAACGGAGGAGATCATTGGAATAAGGTTGAAATTAAGGATGAGGATGATCCTGAGGATCTTGGGCTAGATGATCCTCTCAATCAGCTTTTTTCGTTAATTATTGATCCAACAGATACTTTAGTACTTTATGCAGCTACATACAGATCTGGAGTTTATGAAACAGCTAATGGTGGTGGGAGTTGGAATAAAAAAAATGAAGGCTTGCCAGCTCACACTGATGACTCTATTGGAGTTGATGTTTTAGCAATTGATCCAACAGATACAAAAACTATTTACGCTGGATTATATGATTATGGATTATACAAAATTATAGATACAGAAGATACCTGGAGTTATGTTGAAGTGACATCGGACTTATTCTATTGGGATGTCTATGATATTGCAGTTGATCCAGGTGATAATGCAGCTGTCTATGTTTCCATATTGTCAAAAGATATACCTCCAGGAAACCCATCTAGAAGCGGAGTTTATCGGAGCTTGGATAAAGGTGATACTTGGGAATCTATAGATTTTTTTAAAGAGAATCCAGTTAGAAAAATCACAATCGCTCCAAGCGATCCCCAGGTAATTTACGTTTATTCAGGAAGTGGATTGCTTGTTAATAAGGATGGAGCTGAAACAGATAAGTGGGATGAAATTAATACTCAAGGATTGGTGGACACACAGATTTATTCAATGGCAATGAACCCGGTAGACAATAAAATAGTTTTTGTTGGAACTCCTACCGGGATATTTAAGACAGGGGATGGAGGCCAAAGCTGGGAAAGGAAAGGCTTAGGAGGGAAATCCATATACGCTATAGCCATGAATTCTGATACAATCTATGCAGCAGCATATCGGGGTTTGTTCAAAAGCACAGATGGTGGAGAAACATGGCCTCTTACCCCTATCAATGAAATGACGTTCAATTGTTTAGCAATTGACCCGTACGATGCGGATATTCTATACGCTGGGAATGGAGACGGCAAAGGAATATTTAGAACGGAAGATGGGGGTAATACATGGGAAGATCAAAATTTTAATCTAACGGGTAAGCATAAATGGATAAAATGCATTGTAATCAAGGGGAATGAAGTTTTTATAGGAACTGGTTATATTTTACCATTACCAGAAGTGTCAGGAAGTGTCTTCAAAAAAACATATGATAAAGATAGTTGGGAAGAAATAGGAGTTGACCTACCCAATAAACCCATTTGGTCTTTGGTGATGGATCCTCAAAATTCCCAGATAATGTATGCGGGGACGGATGTAGGTCTCTATATTACTTCCGATGGGGGAAATTATTGGAGCCTCGTAGGTAACGGTCTTCCAGATACATATATTACATCATTGGCTATAGATCCATATCTCGGTATGGATGTCAAGATTGCAGGGGCATGGGAAAAAGGGGTATATGTTACAATGGATGGAGCGGAATGGATTCCGATGAATGATGGGTTAACGAATTTATGCATTAACGCTTTGACCATGGATATGAAAGACATCGATAATCCCGTGGTTTATGCCGGGACGGGCTGTGGGGTGTTCAAGGCCAATAAATGAGTCCGGTCAATTCATTGAGAAACAAGAAGAAGGGGGTTTTCCCGTATCGAAGTGAACCCATTAAGGTTATCTCCTCTCCGTAAATGCTCAGATTTATGAAGGGCTTGTTAGAAAAGATCACGAAGCTCGGTCCC
>CBDUXJ010000151.1:0-6530 GCA_965371165.1 uncultured Syntrophobacterales bacterium
GCCCTAGGAGCCCGGCCAATGTTGAAGCTAATTTCACGCCCCATTTCCTCATCCCCCCTCTTACATCATCCCTGTTAACCTTTACTGTTTTTCCTTGGGGCCATCATTCCTCGATGATCCCCGTCGGCTCACCTCCTTACACTCCATCACCCTTATCTCGATGGTGATTTTCTCCCGTACCACTTCTTGATCTCCAGCAGATAATCGTCAGCCTCCGCAATCAACCCCTTTGAATAGAGGAAATTGTGACCCCCCCTGCTTTTTTCCCTTTCAACCAAATCGATCATCATCTCTGCCTTCTTGATCTTTGAGGCGATTTCCTCGGGCGCATCGGTTTTGTCATGACGGAATTTTGCCCTGAGAACAAGGAGATGCCTCTTTGCTATTCTGGTTCTTTCTGAAATCTCAGATTGCCACTGCTCCAATATCTTATCGTATCCGGGGCCATGACAATTGAGGCAGGATTGTTTGATTTCCTGGGGAAAGTGACCTCCTGCGATATTCTCATGGCAACTATTGCATGGGACTTCTCCGGCCATTGGGTCCGATTTGCCTACTTTTCCGGGCAGAGCGACCCCCTTTATGAACTGGTCTTGAATTCGATGGCAGGTGGCGCATGCCGAGTCGGTTTCTTTGTGATGGCATCCGATACAACTGGCCCGATCCATTATGATTTCCCCGTGTTTATTCGAATGTAAATGGCAATAGTTACACGTGACCGCCCTCGGAAGGTGTCTTCGGTGGGGAAAGTCAATATTATAGATCCTGATCTCGGCATCCAAAAATCCTCTGTGACATTTGTTGCAGGTGGAATGAGATGTCTCGGCCATCCTCGGAAGAAGGATGGCTCCCTTGGGATGGCACTTCATACAGGAGGTCTTCTCCCTCTTATGGCATTCAAAACAAGCCTCTTTTGGAGGTCTGAAGGTGGAAGGAACCTTGGGATCATGATAGACATTGTAATGGCAGGAAATACAGGAGTTGTCTAACATCTCAACGTGTAATTGATGGGGTATCTTAATCTTCCATACATTATACTTGTAGCGGGTCGGTTCATTTCGAATCAGGTCCTCATGGCAACGTCGGCAATTTGGGTTTATCTGGTCGAGCTTGGCGGAAAACCCGACTTCCGCCTTCCTGGGTTTTAAGGGAAAGATATTGATGCTGGGTATGAGTTGATGCCCCGTAGCATGACATTGGGAACAATCGATCCTCGGGTGAACCTCCGACTTTCTCCAGAACTCCGAATAGGTCTGTTCATAGTGGCACGTCATGCAGAAGCTCTCCTTGGTCGTCGTATAGGTGGGTAATATGATGGCCATGTTAAACCCTGCAATCAGGACAATCCCTATACCCGCCCAAAACCATACAGGCCAATGTGGTAGCCTCATCGAAAACTCCTCACCTCTTATTTTTCTCGCTTATTGCTCGGATTTTGCAATAAATTCAATATGTCAAGGGGCAAGGGAATGACCGTGCTGTTCTTTTCCCCCGCGATCTCCGTGAGCGTCTGCAAATATCGCAGTTGCAAAGCCGCGGGTTGCTGGGAGATAATCTCGGCGGCATCTTTCAACGTCTCAGACGCCTGGAACTCTCCCTGGGCATGAATGACCTTGGCCCGCTTTTCCCGCTCTGCCTCCGCTTGTCTGGCCATTGCCCTCTGCATTGTATCCGGAAGCTGAACGTCTTTTACCTCGACAACCGTCACCCGTACGCCCCAAGGCTCCGTGTGTTCGTCGATGATCTCCCGCAATTTATTGTTGATCCGTTCGCGCTCAAAGAGGAGCTCATCTAGATCGGATTGACCGAGGACGCTTCGCAACGTGGTGAGGGCGATCTGTGAGGTCGCCTTGGTGTAATCGGCCACCTTGATAACCGCATTCACGGGATCGACCACCATGAGGTAGACAACCGCATCGACCTTGATGGTCACGTTGTCCTTCGTAATCACCGCCTGGGGTTCGACCACCATGGTGACTACCCTGAGGTCCACCTTGATCATCCGATCGGCGATGGGGATGATCACATTGAAGCCAGGATCTCTCGTCCTAATCAATCGTCCGAAGCGAAGGACCACCCCGCGTTCGTATTGCTTTACAATTTTGATGGCCAGACTGGCGATCGCTATCAAACCGAGAAATAGCACTCCAAAGATGGAAATGAATTGAATCGTCTGTACCATGTCTCGTCCCTCCCATTTTTATTGGTTTATTCCCTAAACTTTGGTAAGCCTTACGATCGTATCCATCCACCCCTGCCCACCTCCAATGGAATCCCCCTGTATCGGGATGAGGAGATTCGGGTGAGTCCCGTTGCCCTTCTTCCCCCACCATATCAAATTTGTCTCCGGGTCCCGGCTTTTAAATCTCTTGCCCTGGGCGATTCTCCCATATTCCCAATGACCGACGTTATCGGATAGGGCGATCACCTTCGGGTGTATCCCGTGGGTGATAAAGGCCCTGGAGGTGACCGACCCGATGGGAGAGGTGATTTTAACCCGATCCCCCATCCTGATCCCCCTTTCCTTTGCGACCTCATGATTGATCCATATCGGGTTATCGTGGACGATCTCCGAAAGCCACATACAGTTGGCCGTCTGGGAGTAGCTGTGGACATTCCATTGGAATATCGTGAGGAAAAAATCCTCTTCCTTGAGGTCCTGGTGATGGGAAATGGATTGGTAGGTGGGCAAAGAGTTGAAGTCGATACCGTTTATTTCTTCGAGATATATCTCAAACCTCCCCGAGGGGGTCTTCACCCCGGTTTTCCTATATGCCATGTAATCCGGCTTTCTATCAGAATCGAACCATACTCCGTGCTCCATCAGATAATCGAGCCCCCCGACGTCCTGCAACTTTTCGATCTGGAAAAGGATGGTTTCCAGGTAGTTCTCCGTAGTTCCGAACCTGAAATACTCCTCCATACCTCCTTCCACTCTATTGGCCAATTCGATCAGGATATCCGTAAAGGGAATCGATTTCCCCAGGGGTTTGATGATGGGTTGCCTGAGGCTGATAAAAGGGATCATGTCCATCGAAGGGGGAAACTCCAAGTCCCATCTCTCCAGATAAGTGGCCTCGGGAAGGATCAAATCGGCGAATACATTGCTCTCATTGATGAAGGAATCGATGGATACGAAATAGGAAATCAGTTTTTCATCTTGGAGGACCTCCATACTCAATCTCGGGTCCGGACCTCCGTAGACGGGGTTATCCATATGGGTCATAAAGACCCCCGCCTTGACCTTTCCCTCCCTAATTCGACGGAATATATTTTGATGCTCCAATAATGTCCTATCCCCATCTTTGAGCTTGGTATTCTGGGGTATGGGGTCGGGTTGGGCCAACTCGTACCTTCTCGGCAAGCAGTATCCTCCTTTGACGTCGATGTTGCCCGTGATGGCATTGAGCAAAAACACGGCCCTTTCGTTCTGGGTTCCGTTCATATGTTTTGTTACTCCTCCGCCGGAGAGCGTGGTGGCCGGTTTGGAGGTGGCAAATTCAATGGCGATCCTCCTGATATCCGATGCCTTGATCCCGCTGATCTCCTCGGCCGATTCCGGGCTAAATTGCTTCAGGTGACGCAAAAGCTTATCCGGAGAATAATTCGTCCAACCCTCCAAAAATTCTTCATCGTAGAGACCTTCCTCCATGATGACTTTGGACATCGCTAAGGCAACTGCGGCATCCGTGCCGGGCTTTATGGGAAACCATTCATCGCTTTTCCCCGCCGTTTGCGAAAGCCTCACATCAAAGGTTACCAATTTGGCGCCGAGATTCACCCTGCTCTCTGTGATCCTTTGGACGAGGGGGACGTATAAGAAGTGGGACTCGTAGGGATTAGCCCCAAAATTTAGGATAAATCGGCTGTGGGCTGCATCGTTGATTTCCACCTCGGCTCCCAAGGTTGCCGTGAGGGCGGTTTCCTTGTTGAGACCTCCCAAGAAGGTACGATTCAACGCCATGGGCGTCCCGAAGGCGTTCAAAAAGCGGTCTGTAAAATCTCGGGTGGTGATATCCCTGGAACTGTGAAATATGAACTGCTCGGGATGACCGTTCTCCTTCAATTCCACCAATCTTTCCGTAACCTCCTTATAAGCCTCTTCCCAGGAGATACGCTTCCAATTTTTGGACCCCCTCCTTCCGTTCCTCTTGATGGGGTAGAGGATCCTATCGGGGTCGTAAACATAATTTATCCCGGCCTGGCCCTTTGCGCACAGTTTTCCCAGGCTATTGGGGTGCTCGGGGTTTCCCCCGATTTTTGCAATCCTCCCATATTCGGTGTAGCCGATGATTCCACAACGGGCATAGCACTGAAGACAGGTACTGGGGATGCCCTTGCGAAATCGCCCCGTCGTGCGGGAGACACTCGCCCCCCCCTGTCTCAGTGCTGAAGCACTGGAGAATCTGCTCCATGGATTCATCCAGGCGAGAAGACTAATTCCTCCCGCTCCCAACCTCAAGAAATCCCTTCTCGTTAACCTGTCCATTTCCAAATCCTTGTTCCTTCAACTCAGGGGAATAATAAGACCGCCCATTACCATGACATACCTCATGGTGAATATTCCGATCATGACCAAAATCGAGGATAGTATGACGAAGCTGAGCCTCTTTTTCGTGGGGGGAAAGAGCAAGAAAAACAGGGGAACGATCGAACCCAGGATAACCTCCACCCCGATGAAAAGATGACTCATGCTCCCTTTGAGCAACATTATGGCAGCTAGATAGGCTTCCGTGTGAGAGGTGAGCAGGACCAGGATGTCCATGGCGATAAAGGCCAAATCCACAACGATGGCCCAAGCCAACATCTTCCCCAAATCGGTGCACAAGGCGGTATCCACTTTCCTCTCGTCGGAGAAGAAATACCCCTTGATCACCACAACCAAAATCATCAGGGCAATTCCCGAAACCATGGCGGAGATCAAGAAAATAGGGGGCATGATGGCCGTGTTCCAAAGGACCCTGGCTTTCCCAAGGGCTAAGATGAACCCGGTATAACCGTGAACCAAAAGAGCCAGTGGGATCCCGGTCAGACCGAAGAATTTCGTTTTTTTCGCGTCGCCTTTGAACATGAAATAGCCATAAATCATGCAATTTAGCGGGTAGAGGGTAAGGAGAAAAGACCCCCATGTGATGGGGGAGGTGATCCTTAGATACAAGAAGAGATGCCAGAATCTGAAGGGCTGCGCTAAGTCCAAAAACAGGTTTACGGGTGCCAGGATGAGCAATAGCGTGGCAAGGACGACCCCTACCTTTCCGAGGGGTTTGTATTTTTCGATTCCAAACCCGTAGGCGAGGGTGGAGAGGATAAACGAGCCCGCGCTCAACCCGGTGAGATAAAAATAGTTGGCGATCAAAAAGCCAAGGTGGAGTTCGTGTTCGACATTGTACAGGATATTTACGTCCATTCCTCTCTTCCGGCGAACGGGTCCATGGCGTCGGCATCAGCCCCAATATAAAATACCTTGGGGTATGTGCCCATTTCGGGCTTGATAGCTTGGAAGGCGTGTTTTGCGAGGAGTTTCGCAACCTCATCATTGGGGTCCAACAAATTACCGAAAATCCTGGCCTTTGCCGGACATGTCTCCACACAAGCGGGGACAAGACCTGCATAGACCCGATGGTGGCACCAGTAACATTTCTGGACAATAGGGATGATGGGGTTAACATGCCTGGCGTTGTACGGACAAGAGGCGATACAGTATTTGCATCCGATACATCGGTGTTCATCGATGATCACAATTCCGTCATCTTGTTTCCAGGTGGCTTGAACGGGGCAGTTGATCACACAAGGGGGGTTGTCGCAATTATTACAGAGAGTTGGGAGAAAATGCCTGCTGACATTAGGATATCGACCTTTTTCGATGATCTTGACCCAGGAACGGAATACCCCTAATGGAACGTGGTTCTCCGCCTTGCACGCGACTGAGCAGCTATGGCATCCAATACATCGCCTGAGATCTATGAGCATCCCGTATCTAATCCCTGCCATCCGCGATCAACCCTCCGAGAGGTCGAGTCGTAAGGGAAACAACTGAGTCGTGAAATGTCGTCGTGATTTTTTTCACTTAGTTTATAATTTTTTTACCTATTTAGTCTATCGGGGGAAAGGTGTATTTTTACAGGGAAAAACATGTAGAAATAAAAAACCTTCGAGGGGGCTTTCTCGGGGTATCAAGAATTCCCTGGCTGGAGTTTCCTGCCTTTCCGGAGAACACCGTTGCCCATGAGCGTAATTTGCCGGAGAAGTGGGGTACCCATCGAGGGCGAGCAGAGCTTGTCCTGAGCGCAGTCGAAGGAAAGGAGAAGGCCAGCCTTTTAGAGGCTGGAAGGGATAAATATTCCCCGCTTGCAAACCCCGAAAGGGTCACTTCGAAAGGGGTTGTTGCCCAAATCCTCTTTCGCTCTCTGAAAAGCATTTTTGACCATTCTAAAGTTCGCTTCACTGCAAAGAGCGCTGAGGCGCTACTTCGTTACTAAAACTCGCCCTTTGGACTCAAACATTAGATTTGCGGCCGTTCCGCTTCGCTA
>CBDUXJ010000152.1:0-6405 GCA_965371165.1 uncultured Syntrophobacterales bacterium
GGGTAATAGCGACGGAGGTGACCTGGAGCCTCTTCCGCATCCGGACGATCAAATCGTTAATGACATCGGCCATAATGGGATCAAGGCCCGTCGTAGGCTCATCGTAAAGCAGTATTTCCGGTTCCATGGCAATGGCCCTCGCCAGGCTCACCCTTTTTCTCATTCCCCCGCTCAACTCCGAGGGCATGAGGTCCTCAACATGCCTCAATCCCACGAGCCTCAATTTGTCAACGGCTATCGCCTTTATCTCCTCATTACCTAAGGAAGTATGCCGTTTCAAACCGAAGCCGACATTTTCCCAAACCGAAAGCGAATCGAAGAGGGCACCGGCCTGAAAGAGCATACCGAACTTCTTTCTGATCTCGTTGAGGGACTTTTCATTGAGGGATGTGATCGCTTGCCCATCGACACGTATGCTTCCACTATCAGGCCTGAGAAGTCCGATAATGCACTTGATCAGGACGCTCTTACCCACCCCGCTTCCCCCTATCACCACCATGCTCTCGCCATCCCTCACTTCCAAATTCACTCCTCTGAGGACGTGGTTATTCCCAAAAGACTTGTGGAGATCCACCACCTCGATTTTGACGGATGCATCCTCGGCCATGAATCCCTTGATGGTAAAAACCCAAGGATCTAAAACAGAAGGGCCGTTATGAAGTAGTTGGAGATCAGGATGAGCAGGGAGGAGAGGACAACGGCCCTTGTCGTGGCCTTCCCTACCCCCTCAGCGCCCCCTTCTGTATAAAAACCCTGGTAACAGCTGATGGTGGCCATGATCATTCCGAAAACGCAGGCCTTCAAAAGGCCGCTATAAATGTCGTTCAGCTCCAGATAATCCCACGTCCTGCTCCAATATATCGTGGGATTGGTCCCCAGAACCGTTACGCTCACAAAGTATCCGCCCATGATGCCGATGATATCCGCGAATACGACCAAAATGGGAAACATGACTAACGAAGCGAGAAACCGGGGTACGATCAGATATTTTATGGGATTAGTGGCCAAAGTATGGAGGGCATCTATCTGTTCCGTCACTCGCATCGTCCCCAATTCCGCGGCCATTGCCGATCCAACCCGTCCCGAAACCATCAATCCCGTCAGAACTGGCCCCAATTCCCTGGTCACCGATAGGGCGACCACTGTCCCGACAAGCGTCTCCGCATGAAACCGTCTAAATCCCGTGAAACTCTGCAGGGCCAGAACCATTCCCGTAAAGGCGGCAGTGATAACCACCACGGGAATTGAGCGCACGCCGATCTCCTCCATCTGACTTAGTGGCTCTCGCACATCGAAGGGACGGCGAAAGATCCAAAGAAGGGTCTGCCCGAAGAGCATGGTGATTCTTCCTGATTCCTGTAAAAAGCGGATGAGATGAACCCCTATATACCCGAAAACCGAACTCATCAGCAACCTCGTTGCTCCATCTCCCTTCTCACATAAACTTCCGCTTCGATGGGCTTCCCGCCTCGCACATATACCCGTGGAACCCTTTTCCCAACCGTGCAGAGGACTTCATAGGAAATAGTTCCTATTTTTTCCGCTATCTCCTCAACCGTTATTTCATCCCCTCCCTGTTTTCCCATTAAGACCACTTCATCTCCCGGGGAAACTTCATCCACGTCCGTTACATCCACCATGGTCATATCCATACAGATTCGGCCCACCACGGGTACTCGCTTGGCCCTCAAGAGAACCTCTCCCCTGTTGGAAAGGAGTCGATTGTAACCGTCTCCGTACCCTATGGGGAGGGTGGCAATAAGGCTCTCCCTCTGGGTGATATACGTTCCCCCATAGCTAATTTTCGTTCCCACCGGGACTTTTTTTAAGCAGCCAATTATCGTCTTTAGTCGCATCACTGGTTTCAATGCAATGCGGCCAATATAATCCCTGTTGGGGTAGGAACCATAGATCATAATCCCTGGGCGAACAAGATTGAACCAAGAATCGGGGAAATCAACCATGGGAGCGCTACTACTGATGTGCCAGTAAGTTGGTCTGATTCCCTCTTCACGGAAAAGTTCTGCCACCCCTTTATATGCCTTCAGTTGACCACGCGTATACTCCTCATCGACCATGGAAAAATGGGACGCAACTCCGTCGATCACGAGGTTGGGAAATCCCTTCATTTGTTCAAGAAACTTCCGGGCCCCTTCAACGGGAACTCCCAAACGGCCCATTCCCGTATCGAACTTAAGGTGAACCCTCACCCGCCTGTTTCGTCTATCCGCCTTATCGGAAAGGGACTTTCCTATCTCCCCATCGAAGACCATGGGAATGAGGTCGTATTCGATAACGCTGTCGATCTCCTCCTCGTATATCCCAGTTAGGATCAAAATGGGTTTTTTTATCCCCCCATCCCTAAGCTCCACGCCCTCACCGACAATGGCAACGCCCAGCAGGTCGACTCCCAATCGCTCCAATTCCCTGGCAATAACGGCCGCCCCATGACCATAAGCATTATCCTTTACGACGGCAAGTATCTTAACCCCGGGGTGAACCCGGCTCCGAATTTGATGGTAATTGTGGGCCAAAGCATCCAGATCGATCTCGGCAACGGTGGGACGTAAAAATTGAAACATTGTTTTCCAAGTGCTTGATAAATAAGGATAAACCAAAAATCATTAACCTAATTTGATAGCATCATATCCGGCAAAAGTCAATAGAAACCTGTCTGGAGTTTCCTTAGTTTCTAGGGAATACCGCTGTCCATGAGCGAAATTTGCTGGAGAAGTGGGGTACCCATCGAGGGTGAGCAGAGCTTGTCCTGAGCGGAGCCGAAGGAAAGGGGAAGGCCAGCCCTTTAGAGGCTGGAAGGGGAAAGCATTCCCCACCTGCGAGCCCCGAAAGGGTCACTTCGGAAGCACTGAAGCGAAGGGACAACGGTGTTCGCTTATGAAAAATATAATCTCCTTTATAACCAATAGGTTAGGAAAGCCTGGTCTATAAAACTCAGGAAACTCCAGAACCCTGTTCTTGGAGCTCAGTATATTGTATGCTCCAGTCTGAAAAAACAGAAACCTCACAGAGTGCTTATTGAAATAAGGTCTAAAAACATTATATCCTTGATATAAGCCCAAAAAAAGGGGGTAGAGGCGAGATGGGTGGTGAGGTTGTTGTCATCTCAATGAGCCAAGAATTTACGTTGGACCAACACATCAGGGAAAAGTTCCATAACGCACTCATGAGAGCAGAGCGCCATGCACCGAGGATAGATGGCATCGATCTCGTTGATATTGAAAACCGGGTTGAGGCGAATTTGCTGGAATCACAACTCACAATAGATGGGCATCTTCTCGGGCTCTTGGACCTGATCAACTACTGCAAGAATAGCCGTTCCCTCGTTCACATAACACCGGAAAACGTAGGGAAATACCTTTCCCTCGCAAACACACTAACCTTAAATGGCGTTTATCTCTCCAATTTTTTGGCCAAAAGGAACATTGACTCCTTTGTTATCCTCAATTACTACGCCGAAAAAGGGAAGTTATCGATGCTCTTGAAAGATAATCCCTTGGCGGTAGCTATCTCAACAACCTTCATCTCCTTCGACTACGTCAAGGAAATTGCCCGTTTTGTCAAGGACCATAATGCGGAAATCCCCGTCATTGTGGGGGGAACATTGATCAAAAAGGTAATGGAAAAGGGGTACGGCCTCAAAAGAGAGACTTTAAAATGGTTGGAGGGCTTCCGGGGCCTCATCGACCTCTTTATTATCGAGAGCCAGGGCGAACTCACCTTGGTCAAGGTAATCGATGCCCTCAAGAGAAGAAGGTCCATTTCCAAAATCGAAAACACCGCCTTCTATGATGGAACCAACGGATTGGTTTTCAATGAACGCGTGGCCGAAGACATCGACCTAGACCAGGGATACATTCAGTGGAATCGAGTTGACCACAGCTACATGAGAAAGACCCTCCCCATCACCACGAGCCGCGGCTGTTTCTATCGATGTCGTTTCTGTACCCAAAGGAATTTCTTTAAAGGGGTGAAGTACAAATCTCTGGAAACCTTGAAAAGGGAGTTGAGATCCATCCCCCGAGATGGGTCCGTAAGGCATATTCGGTTTACCGATGACAATTTCACCGCGTCCAAGGAGAAGCTGAGAGAAATCTGCCAGATGATGATCGAAGAAGACTTCCCTTTTGGTTGGTCTTCCTTTGCCAGACCCGATGCCATAACCGGTGAAATAGCCGCCTTTATGAGCCGAGCGAAATGCGAATTCCTCGAGATGGGAATTGAATCCGGAAACGAGAAAATCCTTCGAAACATGGGCAAGGGCTTCGGTATCGATGAGGCCAAAAGGGCCATCGACATATTGAACAAATACGGTATTGGTGCATCAGGAGCTTTCATTATCGGATACCCCGGAGAAACGGAGAAAACTATCAAGCAGACCATCGATTTCCTCAACGAATCGGGCATCTCCTCCTACAGGCTTAACTTCTTCTACTATTCCGCTTCCATGTTGCTCCATCGGGAAAGGGACAAATATGGAATGACGGGCCTCGGATGGTCCTGGAAACACAACACCATGGATGCGGCTAAAGCCTCCTCATTCTACGCCCCCATCCTATCCAAAGTAACCAGGGCAGTAACCGATGGATTGGGCAATCACTGGGAGACCTATAAGCTCCTGAGAGGGGAAGGCTATTCCCGCAAAACCATATATGAATTGTTCTCGCTGTACAATCAGTTAAACCGATTGAGATTGAAAGCAGGTCATGGTTGGAACCCTCATTCTAAGGAGGCAAATGGCATCATCAAAAGGTTTGAAGCGCTTGTAGACAAAAAAACCCCTTAGGAGGTAGACCTCGTGATCTCCCACACCTCGCAATCCCCTTTTCATTTCACAGAGGACTTCAGGACATTCGTCAAGGAAAACACGGACCTGGTCAGAAATTCCATCTCCAGCATATCCAAGAGGTTAGATGAATGTAATCATTTCAGGTATCTCCACATGCCCAAAGGAACCATCTACCCCTATGCCTCGCCTGCTTTTATTACCGAAGAAGGGTTGGAAGATCTCAGGAAGGCGACCCAACTCGTTATCGACTGCTATGAGGATTTGGCTCAAAGGATGAAAACCGATCCCTCGTTGATGGATAAACTCCTGCCCGGCCTGGATGAGATGACCAGACGAGGGTTTCTGCAAGACCATGGATATCGAAAATCGATGCCCATCTATCGGCTGGATTTGGCGATGACGGCCCGAGGAATCCAGATGATGGAGATTAATACAGGCTGCCCGGGAGGGGAATTGGATAGTGGTTTGATCGGTCGGTATTTCCTGGAAGAGGAAATGCTCCGGACATTCAGGGCTTCCCTGAATGGAGGATACCAGTTTTCCTTCTATGACCCAAGGGAAGACTCGCTTCACAGGCTGTTGCGCTGCTACGCCGAGTTCAGGACAGACTCGGAAGGAGACTTTCCCGAAAATCCCACCATCGCCCTCGTCACCAGTACAGCCCAGGCTTACTCCCTCATGCCGGAATGCAGGGGGATTGCCCAATATTATCGGGAAGGAGGGTATCCAACAATGGTCGGGGATCTCTTCGATTTAAAAAGGCAGAGGGGTAAGATAACACTCCAGGGAAAACAGGTCCACCTTATCTTTCGGAAATTTTCCAGTGAGGCCTTTCTCAGGAGGATAGGCCCCCAAAAGGGCAACTTCACTCGGGACCAACGGGAACGGGTTCGGGGTCTCTATAAGGCCTATCTGAATCGGGAGGTCTGTATCGTCAATCCCCTCTTTTCCACAGTGATGCAGGATAAAGGGCTTTTGGCCCATATGAGGGAAAATTATCACCAACTCCGAAACCTCGTTCCTGAGACGTATATCCTCTCTCCCGATGTGCTCGCCCGGAAGGGCGCATTGGCAGGTCGGATAAAGGAAGGGGGTAAATTCATCTTAAAACGGCGGGTCTCATATGGGGGAAAGTGGGTCAGATTGGATCCGTCGGATATTCGGAGAAGCTTCGATTCCCTGCTTCACGAGGAACCGAATCGATGGATTGCTCAGCGCAGGGTCGAATTGCCCAAAGGTTTCTTCCTCTATGCGGATAACGCCGGATACGAGATGGGCACATGCTATTACAACATCAACTCCTTCGGAGAATCCTTCTTCCTTCGAGTCTCCCCGGGAGATCGAAACACCCCAATTAATGCCTCTCATGGAGCGGCTGCAAGCGCTTTGATCGTCGTGGAACCCTCAAATTGAGCGAAGTGCCCTCGGCTCATATTTTCGCTGACGGAGGTTTTCATCCCACCTCGATGGTTATGGTCCTTCTCGCCTCGTCTACACTCCGATTGAGCACCAATAGGCTTTCATGGTTAAAAACGACCAAAGATGATGATCTCGTAAAAAGTCAAAATTCGATGGCAAAGTAAAAAGCTCCAAATTCA
>CBDUXJ010000153.1:0-6393 GCA_965371165.1 uncultured Syntrophobacterales bacterium
TGGCTGCGATGGCCCGAAACAGGTACCGTTCCGTTTCCTCGGGAAGCTCCAGGTAATAATAATCATTAATTCTCTGCTTTTTCATCTCTGATTGAATTCGAGTCATCCCGAGGTTGTACGCCGCTACGCTCAATGTCCAACTAGCGAAGTATTGATTCAACCTTCTAAGGTACTTGATGGCCGCGTCCGTCGATCGATAAAAATCGTAGCGTTCATCGATTACACGATCGACTCGGAGCCCCATTTTCCTTGCCGTGGATTTCATGAATTGCCAAGGACCTGCCGCCCCAACGGGGGAGCGAACATCCTGAATGAGATCACTTTCAATTACGGCTAAATACTTGAGGTCCGCGGGTAATACCTCTTCGGCCAATTTTTTATCGATGTAGGGAAAATATCGGTTAGATCGCTTGAGCCAAAGCAGGACTTGGGGGGTATTTCCAGCGGCGAGCAAGTATTCTTTATCCAGTCGCTCCCAAACGTTCCTTTTCTCCAGCGGGATCCTCTCGTCGCAAAAGGTTATCTCTTCAGGCAATCGATATGTTAATGGAGGTCGATGGGTGATGATTCTAATACGTTCTATTTTGGTTGGGGGGGAAGATCCATTGTGGAAAGAGAGGACAACAAAGACAATGAGCCCGCCAAGGAGGGAAAAAAGGCTATAACGGATGTACTCCTTCATGTTTTAACTCCTTTCTTAATATCAGGTGATACCCAAGAACTGTTCCGTTTCTTCTGCGATTTCTAGGAGAAAGCAAATTGCGTTCCAACGGGATTCCTCAGGAAGACATTTCCATTGAGGGGAGTAGTGAAGGAATGGCCGTTGGGGGGAAGGGGGGGATTTGGAGTTCTTGAAATATTTTCACTTTTTTGACAAAAATTGACACAAAAAGAGAAAGGTCGAAGTTTTCAGATAGCCTCCAAAAAGTCTTTCAGTTTGATCAGTTTTATATCCCGTTCCCGCATGATCTGGTCCATTTTTTTACCCGAGTAGTCGTAAAAACCCCTTCCGGATTTTACGCCCAAGTGCCCTCGGTCGATAAGCCTTTTAAGGGTTTCGGAGGGTTTATCTTCAGACACCAGATCGATGGATGGGTTCCTCATGAATTGATGGACCAGATCGATCCCGGTAAAGTCATACCGTTGGACCACCCCGAGGATGGGAATTCGGATACCCAAACTGGCCTTGATAGCGGTGTCGATATCTTCCCCCGTGGCATATCCATTGTCCAGCAAATGGAAGATTTCCCTGGCCAGGGCCCGTTGCAGTCGATTAACGATGAACCCCGGGATAAACTTGTCCATGATGACGGGTTGTTTCCCAAGCTTAGAGAGGAGCTTTTTCATGCTCTCCACCGTTTCCTTTGACGTGCGGGGTCCTCTGACTACCTCCACCAAGGGTATGATATGAGGTGGGGCATACCAGTGGGTGATGATGATCTTTTCGAGCCTTTTGAGGGTCTTCAACTCGAATATGTTTAGGTAAGAGGTATTACTGGCGAGGATCGTTCTCGATGGGCAGAGCGTTTCCAATCGTTCGAATAGTTCACCCTTTGCCTCGTAATCCTCGAAGATGGCTTCTATCGCTAAATCGGCATCCCGGGAGCCCTCCTCCAGTGATGTGAGGAGATGGATTCTCTCAATGATTTCCCTTCCTTTTCCCTTTTTCAGGAGGTGTAGATCCTCCAGAGTCCGCAAATTGGATGCGATGAGGCTTGCCGCTTTATCCAGTGTTTCCCTGTTGAGGTCGACAAGGGCTACTGGGTAGCCACCTTGTGCGAAGGTCTGAGCAATGGAATGTCCCATGGTCCCTGCTCCGACCACCAGAATCCTCCTGATCCAATCCGTTCCCATTTTTCTCTTCCTCCATTGAGGTCATCGGTCCGAGACAATTGGCCGAACCGGTTTGCGTATCGCACAATCGGTTTATCATGGAGTAGTAGAGTATTGCAACCCCAGGGATGATGAATACACTCCATTTTGCAACGAGTGAGGATATCGAACAAGGGATCTGTATGAAGCTCCAGCCCAAAATTACCTTGACTCGGTTAACAAACGTGATAGATTGAAAGCGATTTTCCTATGGGGCCGGACTCCGAATCTCATGGGTTGCCCTTAAAGGTTGAATAGTCCAATGGAAAAGCTTTATTCCGCCCAGGACATACAGAAGTTGTTAGGGTTCAAAGTAGGGAGAATCCGATATTGGGATAAGATTGGATTTTTGACTCCGAGCGTCAAAATCGGGGTGAGGAAATATTATACCTCCCAAGATCTCGTTGGATTGAGAACCGCTAAGGGGCTTTTGGATGCAGGCCTATCATTTGCGAAGGTGAGGCGTACCGTTATCGACGTAAAGAAGATCTCCTCCACAATGAGGAAACCCCCTTCCCAGCTTCTCATCCATGGAGACGGAAAAGGGGTGTTCCTCAACGGGGGGACCATTCTTTTCAACCCCAGAGGGCAGCCCCTCATGGGGTTTTCGGAGAGGGACTTCGAGAGGGGGATGAAATCCCCCAATATCCAATTCGAGCCGGATCACAAACCCGAGCTCGAAGAAAGCGGAACCGCCCGGGGAAACCCCACAAGAATACGAGGATCGACCAAGCTCAAGAATCCTTAGGTCGCCCGTCTGCGCGGAGCCATGGGAAGGACCAAGGTCAAAATTCGGGGTATTTATACCACAGGCCTCACGAAGTTTCTCTTAGACTCTGGATGTTCCATCGTATATCCCTCCCGAGAGGTATTATCTCGGTTCGGAATCAAAGATTCGGAGTCCCCAACCATAGATGTCTCTATACTGGATAGATCGGATAGGCAGGGGGTAATTCTTGAAGGGGGTCCCGAGCAGACCGTGGATGTTATGGAGGCGTTGAGAAATGGTCTGTTCGATGTGGTCTCAAGAAGGGTCACTCCTACGGAAAATAAGGATACGGCCATCTATGATGTGGAATTCCCCTTTCTGTCCAAGGCTTCCCTGGATCGCATGAGGGGGAAGGTTGTTCCTACCATGGAGGGACACCACCGTTTTCGAATCATTGCTTCGGAGTATGTTGATCTCGTTGAGAGGGAGGTGGAGAAATACCCTTTTAAGATGGGGAAGATGGAGGGGGCCGTTAAAAAGAGATTGATCCTCGATTCCTTGGAGAGGGAAAAGGCTCTGAAGATCGAACACGTCAAACCCGAGGGGAAGGTAATTCAACTTCAAGGGGGTGAGATCACCTTCCTATCCGATGATAAGAAAGAGATGCTCATCCGTCGCGCCTTTAAGGGGGGAAGATACGACGGGCTGGGACTGGCCATCGAGAAGGGGGATTATGGTATCACGCGCGTTAGGGAGGGCGATTGGTCAGTCAAACACTCGTATTATTCGCTAGGAGGGGTGTTGAAAGGGGAATATTGGAATATCAATACCCCCGTGGAGTTCTACCCTGAGAAGATCCGGTATGTCGACCTTCACGTGGATGTAGTTATGAAAGGAGGAGGAAGACCTGAAATAATCGACAGGGAACAACTGGAACGTCTCGTGGAGAAGGGATATATCAAAGGGGAGTTGGCACTCAAAGCACTCCAGGTAGCCGAAGCCCTCATGCTATCCCCACACACCCATGCGTGAGGGTGAGCCTTTCGTTCTCCCTTTACAAATGGCTATTTTTCGACTATCTTCGTCATAACCTAGCAGAAGGAGGTCTGTCCAATGGCCC
The DNA here is from genome assembly GCA_965371165.1 of uncultured Syntrophobacterales bacterium. Taxonomy (GTDB): domain Bacteria; phylum Desulfobacterota; class BSN033; order WVXP01. The sequence continues at coordinate 3,702 of CBDUXJ010000153.1, forward strand.
TATCCGTAAATAACAAGAGGTGGTGTCTTGTCAGAGCTGTTGAGATTGCAAAGGAGTTTGGAAGAGGGGGATCTGACAAAACCCCCGTTCGCATTTTAAAGGATACCTATAAGGTATTAAAGGAGCTCCTGGAAGAGGTGCACCAAGAAGAGGTGGCACTAGGGCCCGAAGAACCGAGAGAGCAATAAGCCCGCCACTATTTCACTTCTACTTTGATATGTTGTTCCTTTACCTCGAGGAAGGGAACATCTATCTTCAAAAGGCCATTTTTGTATTTGGCCGTTGTCTTTTTGGGATCAACGGGGCAACACGTCGCATAGTTGGCCACATAGAGGACATTGTCCCTGGGAGCGCTTAAATAGAAACTATCATCGTGAATTTTGAGGTCGATATCCTTTTTCTCAACACCGGGAAGCTCAATTTCGATGTGCAATTTCTTATGTTTATCGTCCGAATATGGCCGGATAGTCGGGCTGACTTTGATTCTTTTCTCATTACTCATTTTCCTTCCCTCCTTACAAAAATATAAATTCCCTCTATTTTATTCCCTGCTTCCCCATTTTTGTTTTACCACGCAGTATATCCGGCAACCCGCTTTTGATGCTCGCTTCATCCATGGGGGATCCGCTTTTTGATCCACCAGGCCGTTTGTGACGCCCGGCAGAGCATCCTTCCCCAGAAAGGTGAGCTCGTCTTGCGGGCGTTAGGGTGGATGAAACAGAGATGGCGACACTTAAATTGTTGAATCCGATGGGCAAAGGAGTCGCCTTTGGTCGTCGCCTTCTCAAAGTAGTTGGGGATCGTATACCCCAATGGGGCGAAGGGGTCTTGGCCCTCATCGGCGTGATGGCGCATGTAATCCTCGAAACGTTGTAAGGAGGCCTCGATTGCGTAGGCATCGGGGTTCATATGCCACGGTGCCCCTGGCTCCATCTCCACGGAAAAGGCACGGATTCCCCTAACGTTGGGAAATCCTTTGACCCTCGTGATCAAGTCCAGGGTGTCTCGGAGATCCCTTTCGTTCTCCCAGGCCACCCCATACGTGAAGAAGAGATCGGCATATACTCCCTCTTTCCGCATCAAATCCAGGGTCTCCATCAGTTGCGCGTTGGTGTAAAAATACCCCTTGTTGGCCTTTCTCACCCTCTCGGACCCAACTTCCGGGGAGAGACCCATAAGCGATTTGGGTCCCGGAAAGGTCTTGGCGAATTCCCGTATCAATTCAGCCTTGGGCAATCCGAAGGATTCGTAGAAGCATTCCACCTTGAAACCCTTGGCCCGGATTCTGGAGAACAGATCGAGATAGTAGTCAGGTTTTTGGGGATAGGGATCGAAACAGAGGTGCATGGTCTCATATCCATAGGAGAGGGCCTCCTCTATCGATTGAAGGACCCTCTCGGGGTTTCGGAAAATCACCCGCTGCCTTCCGGAAATGCCTTCTTGAGATGAATGGCTCCCGGCGCACCAGGTGCAATTTACCGGGCATCCCCTTCCCACCTCCAGGTCGAACATAGGGGATTTGAGGGAGTACATCCAGAAGTTCTTCTCCTTCGATACTCCCTTGACATAAAAGGGGAACCCCATGTAACGGATAAAGGTGCGGTGATTCTTCAAGAGATCGAAATGGGTGAAGTTGAGGTCATCAAGAATCTCCTGGGATGCAACATAGCTTAAGGGGTTTATGACGACTTGGGCTCCCCTTCTCCAGCTTAGGTTGGGGATATCACCGAAGTCCCTTCGCCCGTCCCAAAGGGCCTCCATGAGGGTCGAGATCGGGATCTCCCCCTCGCCACGAATAATGGCGTTAATGGCGTCATAATTCGCCAATATCTCCTGATGGTAAAAGCTGGCCGTCATCCCGCCCAGCAGGAGGAAGATTCGGGGAAAGGCCTTTTTGATTTGTTGGGCCGTTTGGATGACATCGTAAGACTGGTGATGCCAGTGGAGGTCCATGGCCACAACCCGGGGCCGCACCTCGTTAAGGTAGTCCAGCAGGGAAAATGACTTGTCTTCGATCCATTCCACCCCAAGGTGGATGATACGGGAGGAAAACCCCTTTTGGCAGAGGAGGTCGCAGAGGGCAAACATCCCCATGGGGATAAGGGTAATAAACATATGATCATCGATGGGCTTGTAGTGGTTATTACGCTTGGGGCAGTGAATGAAAAGGCAATCGATTCGCTGGCTCATATCCCGTTTTACCCTTTCCCTGAGGGTTTCTTCATTTTACCGCTCATTGGGTTGGGATTCAATGGACAAAGGGAAGGGATTGCAAGACGACATCGAGTACCAATGGTGCGGGAGCGGTTTAACATGAGAAGCCTTGACCGTGGGGGCAGGGGGAAAGACACGGGTCTAGGGGCGGGACCTTTGAGCTTCCCAAATTTGGCATTGCGGGTTTTCTCAGTAGCTGGATTGCCGACGTAAACGGGTAATTCGGCTTTATTAATGTCAAAGAGGATGATACAGGTCGCTCTGATTGAAAGGCATTTATCTAAATAAATGGTGAGCAGATCATCCGTGAAGGCCCCCACATTGCTACCAGTAATTTCAAACAAGGTTTAGAGGGATTTGAGATAGAAAAGCAAGGCTGAAAGGGCCTCCCCCTTTATGTGGGCATAGGGAGGCATTTGTTCACTTCCCTTTTGGATCTGGGCCTGGATGTTTTCTTCAGTTACGGGAACCTTCCGGG
>CBDUXJ010000154.1:0-6313 GCA_965371165.1 uncultured Syntrophobacterales bacterium
TCACCTACAAACTGATTAAGGAATACGATCTCATGGTCAATATCCTTCGAGGTCACATCACACCGAAGGAAGAGGGCATGTTAGTGCTCGAACTGACCGGCAAGAAAAAACAGCTCGACAGGGGGATGGAGTATCTGACAAAACTTGGGGTGGAGACCCAGAAGCTATCGAAAGATGTAAGGTGGCTGAAGGACCTCTGCACCCACTGTACGGCCTGCACGTCTCTCTGCCCCACCCATGCCCTTTCAGTAGAGCGGGATGCTATGGTGGTGAGCTTTGAAAAGGCTGAATGCATTGCCTGCGAGATGTGTGTAACCGTCTGCCCATACAACGCAATGGAGGTTCAATTCTAGGTTTTCCCAAGGGGGAGGATTGTGATATAATTACAAGAATCGTGAAACCCATCTATCTCGACCATAGTGCTACCACCCCGATCCGACCGGAAGTATGGGAGGCGATGCACCCTTATTTCATGGATATTTTTGGAAACGCCTCCAGTATCCATACTTTTGGGCAGAAGGCGAAGAAGGCCATGGAGGATTCGAGAGAAAAGGTGGCAACGAGCTTGGGTGCCTCACCTGAGGAGATCATATTCACGAGCGGTGGGACCGAAGCGATTAACCTCGCGATCAAGGGAGGGCTTCGGTGTAACCGGAAGGGAGAAAATCAGGTCATCACCTCTTCCATCGAGCACCATGCCGCCCTTAACACGTGCCGATATCTCGAACGAAAGGGGTTTCGGGTCACATATCTTCCTGTTGACCGATATGGAAAACTTGATCCTGGGGATGTTGGAAAGGCCATCACGGATAAAACCGTCCTGATTTCCATCATCCACGCAAACAATGAAGTGGGAACCATCGAGCCTATAGAAGAAATCGGAGAAATCGCTCGAAACAGGGAGGTTTTCTTTCACACCGATGCTGTCCAGTCCGCGGGAAAGATCCCCGTGAATGTAAATGATCTGAAGGTGGATTTCCTGTCCCTTTCGGGGCATAAGATTTATGGACCAAAAGGGATCGGTGTTCTGTACGTCAGGAAGGGAGTCCCTTTTAAACCTCTGTTTCAGGGTGGACATCACGAGTCGAACCGGCGTCCCGGCACCGAAAACATCCCTGCCATCGTGGGACTAGCCAGGGCTATGGAACTGGCGGAAGAGGAAATGGATCAAGTTTCCGCCAGAGAGAAAAAGTTGAGGGATGCCTTCTGGGAGGCCATTGAGACCCAGATCGAGGGAGTCCACATGAATGGTCATCCTCGAGATCGAATCCCTCCAATTCTTAACGTGTCGTTCGATTTTGTCGATGCAGAGTCGGTAATCCTAAACCTCGACCTTAAAGGAATTGCGGTCTCGGCAGGTTCTACCTGCACTTCGGGGGCTCTGGAGCCATCTCATGTCCTCCTAGCCATGGGCGTCTCGAATGGACATGCTCAGGGGGCCGTGCGGTTTACCCTGGGAAGGGAGACTACCCAGGAGGAGTTAAACTACACGGTTGCTGTTCTTGTGGAGACCATCCATCGTCTTCGATCGATGTCTCCAACCTATGCGGATTATAAAAAGCAGAAGAAAAATAGAGCCTTGCCTCTTCCCTCGAGGCTCATTGAAGGGTAAACCGTACCAATGATAAAGAATCGAAAGAGAATTGTTGTCGCCATGAGTGGAGGTGTCGACAGCAGCCTTACTGCCTGCCTTTTGAAGGAGGCGGGCTACGAGGTGATCGGAGTCACCATGCGCATATGGGATTCGGAGAAGGACCCTCCTTCCCACAGGCCCACGGATTTTTACGGGTGCTGCGGTGTTTCCGACGTGGAGGATGCCCGGAGGGTTGCCCAAAAACTGGGAATCCCCTTCTATGTCCTCAACCTGAAAGAGCAATTCGAGGATGAGGTGATCGCCCCATTCTGTCGGGAATACCTCGAGGCACGGACACCTAACCCCTGTATCCTGTGTAACGAGAAAGTGAAGTTTGGGGCACTCCTTGGGAAAGCCCGGGAATTGGAGGCAGCTTCCGTCTCAACGGGCCACTATGCCAGGGTGGAGTATGACCCAGCCAGGAGAAGGTATCTCCTCAAGAGGGGCAAAGATGCGAAAAAGGATCAATCCTATGTCCTCTTCTCCCTCTCCCAAACCCAGTTAGCCCATGCCCTTTTTCCACTAGGATACTCCCGGAAGGAGGATGTGAGAAGAAAAGCCATGGAGCTGGGTTTAAGGGTCCACAACAAACACGAAAGTCAGGAGATCTGTTTTATCCCCGGGGGAGACTATCGCCCGTTTCTGAAGATGAGGGTGTCCCGTGGAATAGAGGCTGGCGACATCGTGGATACCCAGGGCCGAATTTTGGGGAGGCACAAGGGTCTCCCTTTTTATACCGTCGGACAGCGAAAAGGCCTCGGCCTTTCGGCCGGCAAACCCCTCTATGTGATAGAATTGGACAGGAAGAGAAACCTCATGTTCGTCGGGGAAAAGGAGCAGGTCTACGGAACGGGTTTGATTGCGGATCGATCAAATTGGATCCCCATGGATGAACTCCATCAACCAATCAGGGTGAAGGCCAAGATACGGTACTCCCACAGGGAGGCAGATGCGACCGTTGAGCCGTCAGGGGATGGCAAGGTGAAGGTAGAATTTGTTCAACCCCAGGAGGCAATTACTCCCGGTCAAGCAGTGGTCTTTTATGAGGGAGATATGGTCCTGGGCGGGGGATGGATTGAAAGGGCGATCCGTACGTAAGGAGACGGAATGGGTCCTCAATCAATAAGCAAGAAGATGGAGAGTCTAAAGGAGATCATCCGGGAGATGGATTCCCTCCTTGTTGCCTTTTCCGGGGGAGTCGACAGCACTTTCCTCCTCAAGGTGGCTCGGGAGACCCTGGACCGAGGGCGGGTTGTTGCCGTGACGGCGAGATCTCCCGTTTATCCGAAGAGGGAATACGGACCAGCCCGGAAACTCGCGGAGGGCATGGATGTCCAACATCTCTTCATCGATTCTAATGAACTCGATCTTCCCCAATTTGCTGCCAATCCGGTCAATAGATGCTACCATTGCAAGAAGGAGTTATTCACCCAGTTAAAGGAGATCGTCCGGAAAATGAACCTCTCCTCCATCGCCGAGGGATCGACCGTGGACGATGAAAAGGATTTTCGTCCCGGGATGACGGCCATACGAGAGATGTCGATTCGCAGTCCCTTGAGGGAAGCGGGTCTGAATAAGGCGGAAATTCGGTCCCAATCTCGGGAGTTCGGCCTTCCTACCTGGAATAAGCCCTCCTTGGCCTGCATGGCATCAAGGCTCCCGTACGGGGATCGAATTACTCTGGAAGATCTGAGGCAAATTGAAAAGGCCGAACAATTCCTCATAGGGCTGGGGTTTAGTCAGGTCCGGGTGAGGCACTACGGGAAAACGGCTCGAATCGAAGTTCCCCCGGAAGAAATCGGATCACTGATTGAAACCCAAACCCGAACCCGTGTCGTAAAAAAGTTGAAGGAGATCGGGTTTACCTACGTTACGCTCGACCTACAGGGGTTTCGGTCTGGAAGCATGAACGAGGTGCTTTAGGGCCAAAGCATCACCTTGTTTCATGAGGAGATACGTTTGGTGAAGGCTATTGCGCTCCTGTCGGGCGGACTGGACAGCACATTGGCGGTGAGGGTTGTGTTAGACCAGGGAATTGAGGTGGAGGCCCTCAATTTCATGACCCTCTTCTGTCGATGCACGGCCAAAGGGAGTACCTGCTTGGCCTCTCAAAAGGCCGCCCGGACGCTGGGAATCGGGCTGCAGGTATTTAACATCTCCGAGGAGTTCTTGGAGGTGGTGAAGCATCCCAAGTACGGGTACGGGAAGAACATAAACCCCTGCTTGGATTGTCGTATCCTCACGTTTAAGAAGGGACGGGAGTACATGAACCAGAATGGGGCCTCCTTCATCGTAACCGGGGAGGTATTAGGGCAAAGGCCCATGTCACAACGGAGAGAGGCCATGCGCATCATCGAACGAGAATCCGATCTTCAAGGGCTTATCCTGAGGCCCCTATCGGCAAAGCTCCTCCCCTTAACCGTGCCGGAGAAAAAGACGTGGGTGAGCAGGGAAAGGTTGCTCGCCATCACCGGCCGATCCAGGAAACCCCAGATCAAACTCGCCTCGGACTACGGCATCAACGATTATCCATGCCCGGCGGGGGGCTGCCTCCTTACGGACCCCGGCTTTGCATTGAGGATGAAGGACTTGATGAAGAACAAACCCGATTTTTCGCTGAACGATGTCCAGCTTCTCAAATTGGGGAGGCACTTCCGCCTTACCCCTTTGGCAAAGGTGGTGGTGGGCAGGAATGAGGAGGAAAACGGGAAGATTCTGTCCCTGGCCAAGGAGGGGGATACGATTCTGGAGGTCAAGAATTTCCCCGGACCCCTTGTTCTCGCGAGGGGAGAGGTAGACCACCAGGTGATCCTTCAATCAGCCATCATTACGGCCATATACAGCAAGGCCAAGTTTCAGCCGGAAGTTGAGGTGGAGTATCGGGTGATCCCCATGCCTCCGAAGGAAATGTTGGTTTCCCCTTCGATGACCGGGGATGAGCTGGACCTATTGAGAATTAATTAAGCGCGAGTTAATCGTAACATTGAGCAAATAGGGAGGAATTCAATGGAGAAAAAGAAATTATTTTCCCAGGTAGGAGAGAAGGAAGTCACCAGGGCCATTGTTGGAGAGTTCACAAAACAGTTCATGGACTACGTCGAAAGCGATTGCCTCATCATCGGAGGCGGCCCCAGCGGCCTGATGGCTGGAAAGGAACTGGCCTCCAAAGGGGTAAAGACCCTGATCGTGGAGCGAAACAATTATCTCGGCGGAGGGTTTTGGATCGGGGGCTATCTCATGAATAAGGTGACCGTAAGGGATCCCGCTCAGGAGGTATTAGGGGAATTGGGTGTCCCCTATGAGAAAGCAGTCGCCGGCCTTTATGTTGCCGATGGCCCCCATGCCTGTTCCAAGCTCATCGCCGCGGCCTGCGATGCAGGGGTTAAATTCGCCAACATGTCCATCTTCGACGACGTCGTCCTGCGCAAGGGAAACCGCGTCAGCGGCGCGGTCATCAACTGGACACCCATTAGCGCGCTCCCCAGGGAGATCACCTGCGTCGACCCCATCGCCTTGGAATCCAAGTTTGTGATTGACTCCACGGGACACGATGCCTGCGTCGTACGCAAGCTGGAGGAAAGGGGCATCGTAAAGACAGTAGGCTTTGGCGCAATGTGGGTGGAGATGTCTGAAGACTTGGTGGTAGAACACACGGGTGAGGTACACCCGGGACTGGTGGTTATCGGGATGGCCGTGACAACGACCTATGGCCTGCCGCGGATGGGACCCACCTTTGGGGCTATGCTGCTGTCGGGGAAGAAGGGGGCCGAGATCGTTATGGAAAAGTTGGAATGAAAAGGGGTCCCCGAATCGGTGCTCTCCATCTCTATGTGGAGGGTTTGATTTCTGATTTCGGAGTTCAAGAGATCGTCCCTTATCTTAAAAGATGGATGAAGGTGAGAAATATTGATTTTAGGGGAAGTTTCTTCCAATATCATCTCAGCTTACAACCCGAAGAGGAGAGACCGGGGCGAACTCAACGTTTGGCCGAAGAGCTCGCTCTTCTTCGTATAAGGGATGCCACTCGCAGGGATTTGGGTGATCGAAGACCAATGGAAGGGGAAGTAGCATATGAGAAGCGTCGAATTGAAGATGAGGGGTTCAAATCCTTTGGCATCCTCTACGATGGGTTCAGGGTTCAGGGAGTTTTTTCAAGCCTGATCCCGAGGGATGAGCAACAATTAACTCACTGCCATATCATCTTTACCAATCAACTCCTGGGGACCTGGGATGACGACGATCACCGCTACCATGCCAGGGTGAGCGTCTATGGGTTTCCCTCCCTTATCTCGACCACAGGGGTGGTTGAGGCACCGGCCAAACCCCGGGAGTTTTATCTCAAAAAGCAATTGGGTATCCCCTCAGAGGTGTTAAAAAGCGAGTTCATTGGCAGGTTTATCGACCACGGCGATCCACATTTGACCGACGTGATGAAGGGGTACGTAATGCAGACCCTCTTCTTTCACATGACAGGAGACCCTTTTTGCGATGACCCGGATTGCAGGTTGTACAATGCCCATTGGCAGGAGGAGCTCATCCGGGCACAGCTAGGCGGAAGGTATGAATTTTGTCCGAACCACCTGGGAATCTTGAATCGGATTTAGGGAGAGGTTTAGGTAAAGACCTCTTGACGGCTTCGTAAAAAGTCCATCTGCGGCGTTGCGCTTCATCTTTAGTCAC